>DATDCP010000149.1:0-23067 GCA_036524255.1 Chitinophagaceae bacterium | reverse complement strand
ATTTGCTCGATTCGTTCTTGGCACCGAGGAATTCGGAAAATGTTCTATCACATTTGTCCAAAGTGTATCACTGTCTTTCCAAACTTTAGTTCGCTGAAAAGTAATAAAACCAAAGACCAATAATCCTGCTGCTGGTATTCCCCAAAGCAACGACCTGTTGGTTGGAGTTGAATATTTATCCAGCAACATGCCGATTAAAAAAGCCATTGCAATATATGGAACATAGGTATATCTCTCTGCCAACAAAGTGCCGCCAATTGATACAATTTGTAATACCAGTACAAGATTGATCATAAAAAAGAAAAAAGAAAAAACTAGGAGTTTATTTCTTCTTTTAAACCAGATCAATGCTAAAAGAGCCAGCATAAATAAAGGAGATAACATGATCGGCCATCCAAGACTTTTTGTTGCCGGAAATGGATGAAATGTTGATAATGGATATGGCACAAAAAACCGTATAATGTACATCATACTTGTATACGTAGCAAAAAAGAAACGACTCCACAAAGGATAAAAATCAAGGCCGGCAATAGCAGTTTTGGATTGGAGCTTTACAGTAATCACCGCAAATACCAATGATAAAAATAAAAAGGGGATCTTTTCAACTATGCTTCTTTTTCCAATGGGCCTGCCATACCAGTAATCAAGCAAAACAAGCACAAAAGGCAAAATGATCGCAGCTGGTTTTGATAAGAGGGATAATGCAAAAAATAAAAAGCAATAAATAAGATTTTTATTCTTTTTACCTGTAAGAAAATACCAGTACTGAATTAATGAAAGAAGAAAAAATAATGTGTATAAAACATCCTTACGTTCCGATACCCATGCCACTGATTCCACATGCATAGGATGAATTCCAAAAACAATAGCAGTGAATGCAGCTACCCATAATTTTTTCCCGGATATAAGCCAGATAAAATAAAAAACAAGCCCGGTATTTATAAGATGTAATAATAAATTTGTAATGAGATATGAAGATGCATCAAGTCCCGTCATTGAATAGTTTGCAGCAAGGGTAGCAATTGTAATTGGATGATAATTTGAAACAACTGGCTTACTGAAAATTCCTGCCCAGTCAGGCCCGCGCAGTAAAGCATTTTGAACTACGTAATATTCATCATCCCAATTGGTGAGTTGGTTTTTAAGCATTGGGGAAAAACAAATTCCCGTAAATAATAAAATGGGAAGTATCCATGTCAGCAATGTTTTACCTTCTCCTTTTGGTTTAACAGATTTACTTGCTGGCCTGGACTGTACAGGACCTGCTTTTATTGGTTTGATCTTCTTCTTTTTACTCATCTAAGAAATTTTATTTTTTCATAGCTGTAAACTACTCTTATAGGCGTCGGGAATTTCAAATCCTTTCTGAATGGCTATCATCGCATCTGATTTTGCTTTTGCAATATCTCCCATTCTGAAATAACAATTGGAACGATTATAGAAATATTCTCCTTTAGGATTTAATTCGATTGCCCTTGTAAAATCTGCTATCGCTTCATTATAACGTTTAAATTTATTAAACAAAAGGGTTCCCCGACTATTCAAAACCCAGTCAACATTTGGATCTGCTTCTATGCTTTTATTAAACCAAAACAAAGAGCTATCCTCCCGGTTAAATCGCATATAAGCAAATCCTTTAGTATAAAATGCCTGGCTGTTGGATGGCTCTAACTTAAGTAAAGTTTCAGCATCGATCATGGCTAAGGAATCTTTCCCAAGTAGCAGGTAAATATTTTGTCGATTTACATACGCTTTAATATGAGTGGGTTTCAATTTTATCGCCATGCTGGATTCTTCCAATGCCTTGCGCAACAATTCATCTCGCTGGGTTTTATAAGCTGGTAACCCAGCCATTTTCCTAAGGTAATCTGCATGATTTGATCTTGGTGTTGCAGCATCAGGATAATGTTTTACTACATCTGACCATAATGTATCTCCATCCTTCCACACTTTTGTTCTTTGAAATGAGATAACGCCAAAAATAATTCCAATGATAAAAGGGGTGGCTTTAATAAATGAAACTGACTTTGAATCAAGATATTTATTTAACCACATTCCCGCCAAAAAAGCTAACCCGATATATGGAATGTAGGTGTATCGTTCTGAAACGATCGTAAGACCGATCGATAAAAATTGTACTACCAATAAAAGATTTACGATAAAAAAAAGTATAGAAAATACTAACAGCTTATCCTTTCTTTTTAACCATAATAGGATGAGCAATGCGATCATAAAAATTGGCGATAACAATACAGGTAAACCAAGCGAATCAACAGAAGGATAAGGATGAAATGCCGAAAGTGGATAAGGGACAAAGAATCTTGCTGTATAGATCATGATCGTATAGCAAGCAAAAAAGAAACGTGTCCATAAGGGATAAATATCAAATCCAACAATAGCCTCGGCCGATTGCACTTTTATGGTAATAAACCCAAAGAGCAATGAGAAAATGAAAAAAGGAATTTTCTCAGCCAATACTTTCCAATTAAAAGGCCTGCCATGCCAATAATCAAGCAAGAACAATATAAATGGTAATATAACTGCTGCTGGTTTCGACAGCAGGGATAAAATGAAAAAAATAAAACAAAATAAAAGTTTAGGACGTTTGCCGGTTTCAAGAAAACTCCAGTATTGAATCATTGCAAGCAGAAAAAAACAGGCATACAAAACATCTTTTCTTTCCGAAATCCACGCAACAGATTCGATATGCATCGGGTGTATACCAAAAATGAGTGAAGTAAATGCTGCAACAAAGATCTTTCTTCCTGAAATTTTATAAATAAAAAGAAATACCAGCGATGTATTAAGAATATGAAGCAACCAGTTTACAAGGTGATATGAAAAGGGATCCACACCTGAAATTGCATAGTTAAATGCAAGAGTGAGCATTGTAAGAGGATGATAATTATAAGCAGATGCCCGGGTAAAGATCGCCTCCCAATCCGGTGCCTTTATTATTAAGTTATTTGTAACGTAAACGTCATCATCCCAATTGGTAAATCCATTATTGAGCATTGGAATAAGACATAGACCCGTAATAGTCAAAACACCAAATAGCCATAACAAAAAAGACTTATCCCTGGCCTGTTTTAAGTTTTCAATTTTTATTGCAGGCTGATTTGTTTTACTCTTTGCCTTTATTTTAGCCTTCTTTTTCATTCGTATTTCAATCGGCTTATTTTAATTGTAACAAAGCTTTGTAATTATCCGGGATCACAGCGCCTCCCCGACTTGCGATCATTGCATCTTCTTTAGCCTTCTCCATATTACCAATTTTATAATAGCAAATAGAACGATTAAGAAAATAACTAGCCTGCCGGTTTAAATTAATAGCTATATTAAATTCATTGAGAGCTTCATTGTATTTTTGAAAGGAATTCATATAAAGGGAACCACGGTTATTATAAGAACGATGATCATCAGGTTTTATCTCTATACATTTACCATAATCGGCTAATGCTTTTGCCGGTTCATTCATTTTATAATAACAGGTTGCTCTCATATCATAACCGATACGATAATTCGGTTTCAACCTGATAAGTTCATTTGCATCAGCAAATGCTTCTTTGAATTGTTGCCTGTCCAGATACATCAATCCGCGATATTCAAAAGCCGGCGCATGACCTGGCCTCACCGATAAGGCAATTGCACAATCTTCAAATGCAACTTTGTAAATACTATCAGCAAATGGTTTTTGATCGGGACGCAACGCAAGCTTTGAAAGATAATTTGCCCGGTTTGATCTTGCATAAGGAGCCCGGGGATAAGTCTTCAAAGCATCCGTCCAAAGTGTACCACTGTTCTTCCAAACTTTTGTACGCTGAAAAGTAATAACGCCAAATACAATGATAGCCACCACCCCTACTGCCAATGAAACTTTTTGGGGAACAAATTTTATACGGCTTACCAACATAGCGAACATAAATGCAAGACCTATATAAGGTACATAAGTATACCTTTCAGACACGATCGTGAGACCAATAGAAATAATTTGCAAAACAAGCAGTAGATTGATCACGTAAAAAAATATTCCAAAAACAACAATTTTATTTTTACGTAAAAACCATAATGCAATCAACAATGCAACAACAAATATGGGCGAAAGATAGATCGGCCAGCCGGCAAAATTTGTTATTGGAAATGGATGAAATGCAGACAAAGGATAAGGAACAAAAAAGCGAACGAAATAAATCATTATGACATAGCAGGCAAAAAACAATCGATCAGTGACCGAAAAAATACTAAGGCCGGCCATCGCCGATGAGCTTTGAATACTCACCGTTATGATCCCAAATATTACTGAAAGAGCAAAGAATGGTATTTTAAATACAATATTTTTTTTAAGGCTTTGGCCATACCAATAGTCAAGTAAAAAAAGAACGAGAGGCAAAACGATTGCTGCCGGTTTTGATAAAAGGGATAAAACAAAAAATAAAAAACAAAAAATAAGGTTTTTCTTTTTCGCCTTAGTAAGAAAGATCCAGTATTGTATCAATGAAAGAAGAAAAAAGAATGTATAAAGAACATCCTTTCTTTCGGCCACCCATGCTACCGATTCCACATGCATTGGATGAATTCCAAAAACAAGCGCAACAAATGCAGCAATGACCTTATTTTTTCCAGATATATTCCAGATAAAATAAAATACAAGCAGTGTATTTACAATATGAAATAAATAATTCACTAGAAGATAAGAGAAAGGATCAAGTCCGGAAATGGCAAAATTAAAAGCATAACTAAGAATAGTAAGCGGATGATAATTACCTAGTACCTGCTCTGAAAAAATTCTTTTCCATTGTGGCCCGCGAAGAAGCGGATTGTTTATTACGTAAAATTCATCATCCCAGTTTGTAAATTCATTTTTTAACATCGGCCATAAGCAAACCGCTGTAAGAATCGCCACTAAGAAAAGCCATGGCAGCAAAGAATAGTCTTTCTTTTCTCGGAGAAGTTTGGTTCCCGCTACTCTCTGTGAGCGACTGAAATTTTTGATATTACTTTTCTTCTTTTTCACCATGTCCATAATTATTTATTACAGTTCTTTGCAATCCTTCATTTAATTTTCTGCGGAAATAAATATTGATTGTGATATTTTTTTAATTAAGGGCACTTTTTCTGCTATGTCTCCTACTACAATTGACGGTTTCACAAAAATTTTAGGAATGCCAGGCAATAAAAAATCTTTGTATTCAACTTTAATGTTTTTGTAACCGGCAACCTGAAGTCTCTCAACAATAAATCTCTTACTAAACGCCATTTCTGTTGGCTCTAATGCGGCTTTCTTCCTGAAATAAGAGTTTTTAAAGATTAAAGAAACATATGGATTATAAATATTGGGCTCCAGAAATATCATTTTGCCTCCCGGCCCTAACAATTTTCTAATGTTAACAAGAGTTAAGTCTAAATGGTAGTATAGATGATGCAATATTCCATTGCCAATTATATAATCAAATTTTCTGTTGATGAAATTTTCCACGTTGTTAAAATCCATTATTTCAAAAGAGAGACGAGGATTGTTAAATTGTTTTCTGGCGGCTTCAATAAACGGTTCGCAAAGATCAACACCCATAACTTTTGCAGTTGTTTTATTTGCCATCATGTTTGCCATAATACCCATGCCACATCCGATTTCAAGTATCTCTATGTTCTGTTTTGATGAGAATTGGCTGATGATATAATCAGCACGTCGCTCCAATCTCTTATCAGTTGCATAAGAGGGTTTAAAAATCTGGTTATGTCCCTGATCGTCCTTCAAGTTACTCATTGGGTAAAATTATAAGTCTTTAGTCAATAAGCCTGATCAGCTATTTTGTAACTAAAATAGTATATCCTAGCGGATCTTCTACGGATCCGAGTTTTAAAGTCAATGCAATATGTGAAATGGCCACCGCTATCAAAAGTATTGGGCTAATGGCTATCCATAATGGAACTAATAGCCATCGCCACGATTCTTTTGGTAAAAGATTCCTGAAAAATAAAACTATGATCTTTGAACCGATCACGGCAATATCTGTCCCTCTCGGTTTTATTTCAATGGTTGAAAATCTTGAAAAGATCTTTTTGAGGCTGCTTGGCGTGTAGCGAAAATAATCCCATGGTATGTAATGATACCTTGCACTCCAGGGAATAGTAATAATGCCCTTTCCTCCTTTCTTTAGTACCCTATGTATTTCATCCGCCAGCTTCTGATATTTTTCAACATGCTCCAATACTTCGGTACAAATAAAAGCATCAAATTTTTCGTTCTCAAAAGGAATATCTTCTCCATTAAATGGCGTAATGGATGGATTCCTGTAATCAAATTTATCGGCATCAGCAATATCAATACCATAATAAGTTACTTCAGGTCTTAGTAAAAATCTATATGGTGATTGACCACAACCCACGTCAAGTACATTACCCTTGTAAGTCGGTAATTCTTTCTTTATATGCCGGTAAATTGTCAGTATCTGCAGATCAAGTATTGTTCTTCCGTAAAATTTGATCTTGCCTGATAAACTGTCCGGCGGTGTATTTGATAAGGGTTTAAATCTTTCTGTCATGGTATTCTTCGTTCTTACATTCCGGTATGCCTGTTTATTTATTTACACTGTTTGTAAAATTTTCTATCTCGGTAGCTGAATCAAGCTTTTTGCCTTTATACAGAATAGATCTTCGTATAAATTTGGGTCTTGCTTTACCTTCTTCAAAAATCTTGGACAAGTATTCTCCCAATACTGAGATAGCCAGCAATTGAACTCCGCCGAAAAATAATATCAATACAATAACGGTTGAAAAACCCTGTGGCACATTCGGATAAATAAAACGTAACGTAACCTGGATAAGTATTCCCAAAAATGAAATGCCGGTAAGGATCAAACCAACATAGCTGAGTATTTCAAGTGGCACAAAGCTGAATGAATAAATAGCCTTCTTGGCCCATTGTATATTTTTTCTAAAATTGTTTGTGCTTTTGCCAAACATTCTTTCAGGTCTCACATAATCCACTCCGGTCTGGTTAAATCCTACCCATGCTCTCAATCCACGGAGAAAAACTTCTTTCTCGGGAAGTTTATTTAGCTCATTTACTACCTTTTTATCCATTAAAGAAAAATCGCCTGCGTCAACCGGAATTTTTATATATGATAGCTTGCTAAATATTCTGTAAAAGCCTTTATATACCCAATTCATGAAAAATGACATTTCCCGTTTTACTCTCTTTCCATATGCGACATCATAACCTTCTTTCCATTTCTCATACATGGCTGGAATTATTTCAGGTGGATCTTGCAAGTCACCATCCATTAACACTACTGCATCCCCCGTTGCTATTTCCATACCACTTAGAAAAGCAGATTGAGATCCAAAGTTTCTGGAGTGTGAAATTCCTATTACATTGTAATCATTAACAACTATCCCCGCTATTACTTCTTCGGAGTTATCCGGAGAAGAATCATTCACAAAAATTATTTCGTAGCGAAGTTTCGTTTCATTGAACATTTTTACCAACCGTTCATACATAATAGGTATTGCCTGTGCATCTTTATAACAGGCAATGATGACAGTGATCTTCGCATTGAGCTTTGGGTTTTGAAAAGCTGGAATGATCGTTTCCGTATAAAAGATCGTTTCATGCCATCTCATCGTCGCCCGTAATCCAGCTGCAAGAGTAGTTTTTGTTACCCATTTCAATTCTTTATTTGCACTCTCAGGATCACCATACCAATCTTTAAGATCCCATGCCCGGTTTTCCATTCCGCCCCAAACAGGCTTTTGCTCTATTCCAAATTCATTTCTCACTACCTCAACAAGTTCACCAAGGGTCGTTTTTTTTCCTGTACAAATATTAAATGACTTACCTCTTATTTCCGGATTCATATTTAACGCAGCATCCACAAATGCTTCCACCGCATCATAAATAAAAACAAAGTCCCTGCTTATTTCCTTTTCTACAAGATTTGGTAATGATTTTTGTCTTGCTTTTTCAATCAGCATCGGTATTAGCCTGTCAGGCTCTTCCCAAAAACCATAAACTGAATACAAGCGAAGGTTAAGGGCATTTATATTTTTAAACTTTGCGTAGTATTGAATTATATACGAAGCAGAAACTTTTGATGCGGCATAATGACTATTGGGCTCCAAAGGATCTATCTCCTTTGGAGCAGCCGAATTACTTCCATACTCTGAACTGCTGCCGGCGTGAACGTATGCCTTTACATACTCACAGTTCTCAAGTATATTTACTGTACCACTCACATTTGTTTCATAGATCAATCGTACATCTGTTTGCTTACTGTAGGCACCGTATGCAGCCAGGTTAAATATTGTTTTAGGCTTGTAACGTTCAACAATATTTTTAACGGAGATCAGTGATGTGATATCACAGTGAACAACATTATTATTAGGAACATTCAGCAACTTTAGGCGCCATGCATTTGTTGCATCATGAGTAATGGCATAACAATCATTCCTCATTGAAAAAATTTCATGAAAAACATTTATACCGATAAAACCGCTGGCCCCGAATACGAAAATAGGGCCCTCAATTTTTTTTATTTTCTCTTGCAGTTCGGAATGATTTATCATATCGTTTAAAAGTAAGATCTTATAACTGTTGCTATATTTTCTTCATCCAGGCCACTTTCCTGTTGATGGAAGGGTTGACTTCCATACAAACCACTGGGATATCCTTTTGCGTGCAGACTCACAAATTTTACCATGGGCACAGATCTCTCATTCAACAAAAGTGAAATACTGCTTCCTAATCCACCGGTTGCTACATGCTCTTCGATAGTTAATACGTTTCTGCTAATGCGGATACTATCTTCCAGCTCTTCCGATAGCATAAAGGGGGTTCTATTCAAAACGAATACCTGAACTTTATCTTTGGTTTCTTCATTTTTCAATGCATCAAAAAAATTGTTGGCAACGGGCCCCTGCACAATTACTGTCAACTTAGGGCTTTCGTTTTCAGAAGAGGCGCCATAAGATTTCATCTTCAAAATTTCCGGCATTTTTTTTCCTAGACCAAGGCGGAGATAAGCAGGCCTTTTTTGGACAAACATTTCATCAATGCAAACATGCATATCATCAATAAACGACGGAGCATAGCAATGCATATTGGGTAAACCGCTAAGACAGGCTATATCTTCAATAGCATGATGTGTAGAGCCCATGATGCCATAACCATATCCACCACCATTCCCCACTATAAATACAGGCAAATTGTGAAAGCAAACATCGTTACGTGTTTGTTCAAGACAACGATAGACAGCAAACGGAGCAATACTGTAACAAATAACACGGAAGCCTCTTGATGCAATACCAGCAGCCATGCTTATCATATTTTGTTCGGCAACGCCTGCATTGATAAACCTGTCTCCTAATTTGCTCTGAAGATTCTCCAACGCATTAAAGCCAAGGTCGCCTGTTATAAAAACAATATCATCATTAGTGTCAACCAGGTTTTGAATATGTGCGGAAAAATGCTTTCTCATAATGTAATTACATCAAGTTGAAAATTTTTATCCCTTAAAGTTGGTAATCATTTTTAATTTGAGCTAACGCTTCATCAAATTGCTTGTCATCCATTGGATGATAGTGCCATTCTAATCTACCTTCCATGAAATTCACCCCTTTTCCTTTAATGGTATTGGCAATGATAAGTTTAGGTCGCTGATCCTTTTTTGCAATAAGTTGCTGCGTTGTCTTAAGCACTTGTTCAATATTGTGTCCATCTACTTCCAACACATCAAATCCGGTCATTTGCCATAAGTTCATGCTTGCAGTATCGCCTAAGACTTCCTGCGTTTTGGCAAAACCCTGGAGACCGTTTTTATCAATGAATACAACAAGATTGTCCAATTTATTATTAACAGCAAAATGAGCCGCTTCCCATGAAGTTCCCTCATTTGTTTCACCGTCACTCATCAGTACATAGCTATAAGCAGTCGATTTTTTTAACTTCATTGCTTTTGCAACTCCCACTGCTAATGGCAAGCCATGACCTAGTGAACCAGTTGCGAATGTTATATCGGGATATTTCAAAGGTGCAGGATGCGCAGATAATTTCGTAGCGTCCTTGTAAAAAGTATCCAAGTCTTCATCGGGAATTTTTCCCAGCTCATTTAAAACAACATACAAAGCTGATGCAGCATGTCCTTTGGATAAAATGAATGAGTCTTCTTCATTTTTATATTTGAGTACTGATAATAATAAATCAACACAACTCAGCGAGCATCCGATATGTCCGGAATTTGCCGCATAATGCATTTTTAAAATCCTTGTCCTTAATTTCCCCTGTAGTTGTTGATATCCCATTTTATCATAAGGTATTTAAAAAAAATCTATCAGTACACCTGATTTAACATGCCGATATTCTAGTTCTTCTCTTTACAATCACGGCTTCTGGTAGTATTCGCTTGCTGATTTTTACTTCGCGGATAACCTCATTAGACCGTGGATTCCTTGCTGACCTACTTCCAACCGTACTAACACATCGCTGTTTAACAAGCGGGTTGTTTAACACATAAAATTCATCATCCCAATTTGTAAATTCATTTTTTAACATGGGCCATAAGCAAACCGCAGTAATTACGGCCACTAAACAAAACTATGGAAACAAAGAATAATCTCTTTTTTCTTTTAACTCCTTATTCCGCACAGGAGAGTGCGAGGTCACTCTTTTCGACTTTGGTAAATTTTTGCTTGCCATAACTGCTGAATAAAAGGATCGTTCTCTAAAATTCCAAATTAGATAAATTTGACGGATTAGCATAATTGGTTTAGTGTTAGGCCGCTAACTAGCCAACTCTAACTTAACACTCATTTGCAGCTTTGCTGAATCTTTTATATTTTACCGCCTCAAAATCAAACATCCTATCCATGAAATACTCCATTAAAAATTTGAAGGAAGGATGTCGAAAAAGCATAAAATAAAAAAGAAGATCGCCCTACCCGAAGCATCTTCCGAAAACAAACCAGCTCCCGTACCAGGGTTTGCAAAGCTAAAGACAGCCAGCAGTCTTATTTTATTTGACAGGCGGACCAAAATATTTCTGTTCATTTTACTATCAGCTTATCTCATTCTTAGTTCCCTAAAAATTCACACTTCAAATATTGCTAATTGGGATATTTTCTTTGGATTGGAAAAATCCGAATCTGTTATTGCAGGCAAGCCGCGATTTATAAGAATGGATGAATGGATGATCACTGCAACAGGGGTCATTGGTCAATATAATGCCGGTATGCCGGTTAAAAACGAATCACTTGGCGATCTTAATACTCCCGTTATTTTTGGAATGCCTGTTAAAGATATCAGTACTATTTTGCGTCCGAATCTATGGCCATACTTTATATTTGATATCGAAAGAGCATATGCATTTGAATGGAATTTTTATATCTTCTTTTTTTTAGCCGGTACATTTCTACTCTTGATGTTGCTGACAAGAAATAATTTCTGGCTTTCGGTGACAGGTACATTTTTTATTTTCTTCTCAGGTGGTGTACAGTGGTGGTCTTATATTATTGGTAACTATATGCTTTATCTCAATGGCATGTTTATATCAATCGCTTATTTGCTTTATAATAAAAAACGTTGGCCAATGATCATCGCCGGGCTGATCTTTATTTTAAGCGCTTATGGTTTTATTTTTCACCTGTATCCTCCCTTTCAGATACCACTTCTATATTTATACCTTTTTCTTTTTGCCGGCTTTTTGCTTCAAAGGAAAAATTTTCAAACAATTAAAGAAGATTGGCGAATAAAAACGATTGTCTTTAGTGTGTCGTTGGTCATTTTAGTTCTTTTTACTTATCATTATTACAACCTCGTTAAGGATACATACACCATGATGTTGAACACGGTTTATCCTGGCAGAAGATTTTCAACAGGAGGTGCTTTGAGAGACGGAAAAGTATTTGCAGAATTCTTCGGAATATTCATGACAGATACTCATACTCCGGTGCAATGGCAGAACATTTGCGAAGCAAGCGGCTTTATAATGTTTTTTCCAATTGTATTTTACGCAATGGGCTATTACTATTTTAAAACAAAAAGAACAGACCCGCTTTTGATATCTATATCAATTTTCTTACTTATTGGATTAATATATGTTTTGATTGGTTTCCCTGCATTTCTTAGCCAGATCACTCTTTTCTCAATGAGCCCCGATTTCCGCACATTACCTATTGTTGGAGTCACTAATTGTTTTTTACTTATTAGTTATATAGCAAGCAGTAAAATGGAAATTAAGAAGGAAAGAATTTCATGGGTAGAATTGGGAGCCGTTACAGCAGCATCGCTTATTTTTATGTTGATTGTTACCACCCAAATAAACAAAGCAACTGAAAACTTTTTCACATCAGGCCAGGTAGGTATTGCAATTGCGCTTATAGTTATTTCATATTTACTTACCCGCTATAAAAATTTTCGATTTGCAAAACCTGCTTTACTAATTTTATTAATAGCAATGGTGATACCAAATGCGAATGTGAACCCAGTAACTAAAGGACTTGCTCCTGTCCTGGAAAATCCATTAGTGGTTGATAGTAAAGAAATACATGAAAAAGATCCATCTGCAAGATGGGCTTTATTTGGAAACACAAGACTTACCCATCTGCTTAAAGCAAACGGCATTAATGTTTTCAATTGTGTAAAATTTGTGCCCCCATTAAAGGATATGAAAGTACTTGATCCAACAGGTAAATACGACTCAACATATAATCGATATGCATGGATGACAATGAATTCAAAACAAGTCTCACAGTATTTTGATGTGAATTGGAATGACACAGTGATGTTCAGGCAAACTTTCCAGGATGGGTATACAATTTTCATAGACCCCTGCTCACCAAAATTAAAACAACTGGGAGTAAAATATTTTGTATTTGATACCGTGCCAAATCCAAAAGAAATACGGTGCATGACAAAGCTTAAAGAAAATGTAGGCCTTTTTATTTATAAAAGAAATGATCAATGACGATCAGTGTAGTCATACCCTGTTATAATGTTGCAAATCACATTGAGGAAGTGATAAAACAACTTCCTGCAGAAGTTTCCTGGATCATTGCAGTAAATGATTGCTCCAGGGATGATACTGAAAAGATATTGTTGTGTCTGAAAAATTCAAACAGTAAAATCGTTTTTATAAATCATGAAGTAAACCAGGGAGTGGGCGGCGCTATGCTTACAGGATTTAAGAAATCACTTGAACTGAACAGCGATATCACAATAAAAATGGATGGCGACAACCAAATGGATAGTTCGCTTATCCCCAAACTAATAAAGCCAATTATTGAGAATAAAGCTGACTATACAAAGGGGAATCGTTTCAGAGATTTTAAAGCACTGAAAAAAATGCCTGCTATACGTCGGATCGGTAATCTTGGCTTGAGTTTTATGATCAAGGTAGCTTCCGGCTACTGGAATATATTTGACCCTAACAATGGATTTATCGCCATTAGTAATGAAATGCTAAAAACAATTAATTTCAGCAAAATTCACAAAAGATATTTTTTCGAATCATCAATGCTGATCGAGTTATATCATGCCGATGCGGTGATACAGGAAATTCCCATGAAAGCAAGATATGGCAACGAGGTCTCCCATCTTTCATTAACGAGAACCCTGTTTGGCTTTCCACCCAAACTATTGAAAGCTTTCATAAGAAGAATCTTTTTAAAATATTTCATGTTTGACTTTAATATTGCATCGGTGTATATACTTTTCGGATTACCCTTTTTTCTACTAGGATCTGTTTATGGGATAATAAATTTTGTGAAATATGCAAAAGAGAACGTTGTGGCTCCCACCGGGACAGTAGTAATTCCAACTTTGCTAATCATTCTTGGATTTCAGTTATTATTATCTGCAGTTAATTACGATATAACCAACTACCCAAAAAAAACAAGATAGAATTATTGATCAAGCAGAAACTATCTTAAAAAGTAAGAATGAAAACAGCACAGATCACACATATTTATCTGCCTCATATTGGAGGACTCGAGTTTTATGTAAAAAGAGTTGCTGATAGTCTGAACAAGGAAGGCACACCTACTGAGGTACTTACTACAAATATGAATACACCAGCAGAAGGCAGAAAAGCTGAAGCTAAATATTTTACTGCCACATTTCAATACATGCGAAATCCTTTTTCAATAGAATTTATCAAATACTTAAAAAAGCATGATTTTGACATCCTGCATCTTCACAGCGTTTGGTTTTTGCATAGCTTACTCGCCGTTTATTTCAGAAAAAAAGCAAAGGTGGTCTCAACTATTCATGGAGTCTATCCGGATGATTCAAACTTCAAAATCCAATTATTTCTTCGCCTGTATAAACCATTTATAAAATATGTTTTAAATAAGTCTGAGGTTATTTTTGTCTACTCAGTTATTGAACAGGAAAAATTAAAAAAAATATTCAAAATACGGTCCGAAAAAATAAAAATAGTACCTATGGCGATCGAAATCGAAGACTATCAAGATCAGCCAAAAGAAAAAATGATCCTTTTCACAGGAAGAATTATACCCGATAAAAACCCGGAGCTTTTAATAAAGGCAGTAGCTCTCATGGACACTAAATTCAAAGATTATAGCGTGGCCTTTGTTGGTCTGATCACCGAAACATATAAACAGGAACTGATTGAACTATCAAGAAAATTGAAGGTAAAAAATAAAGTTGATTTTGTTGGACCGTTTGATCCTTCAATTGAAAGTCAGAAAAATGAATTGATGAATTACTATAAAACAGCATCCGTTTTTGTTTCATTAGGCTCATGGGAAGGTCAACCAACCAGGTTAATGGAAGCAATGCAATTTAAAACGCCAGTGATAGCGTTTGCAGCCGGAGGTACCGCTGATTTTGTAAATGACAATGTAAATGGTATCATAATAAGAGAGCTTAATGAGAATTTACTAGCTGAAAAACTAGAATTAATTTTATCAGATAATGCTCTTTCAAAAAAAATAGGAGAAGAAGCAAGAAAAACCATAATAAATGAATACAGTTGGGATAAAACTTTTGAAAAGATCCGTAAAGTTTATGTAGATAAAACAAGCACTCATAATTAACTATTGAAAATCAAATGAAAATCTCAGAAGAAATACAAAAGAAATTAGTATGTCCTGCTACAAAAAATAAACTTAGAAAAAATGGTGACTATTTAGAAAGTGTCGCAAACCCGGCTATTAGATATCCTTTGATCAATGGTATTCCAATCCTGATCAATAGCAATAACAGTATTTTTTCAATAGAAGATTTTACAAGAACTGTAAATACAACTTTTGAGTTGGATGAAAGCAAAATAAGAACGATAGTAAAAAGATTAATGCCAAAGATCACACATAACATAAAAGCAAAAAAGAACTATGATGAAATTATCAAGCTGCTGCCCGTTAATTCAAAAATCCTCGTTATTGGTGGCAGCATAAAAGGTCTTGGTACTGATAAGATCTATTCAAATGACTCTTTTGAAATAATTGGCTCTGATGTTTCATTCGGACCTTTTACAAAGTTGATATCAGATGCACATGACATACCATTTGAAGATGAAGTATTTGATTGCGTCATTGTACAAGTAGTACTTGAGCATGTCTTAGATCCCCATCGCTGTGTCAGTGAAATACACAGGGTTTTGAAATCTACGGGAATTGTATACGCCGAGACTCCTTTTATACAGCAAGTACACATGAGGCAATATGATTTTACAAGATATACTCATCTGGGTCATCGCAGATTGTTCAGAAATTTTGAAGAAATAAAAAGCGGGGCAACCGGCGGACCAGGCATGGCCCTTGCATGGTCTTATACATGGTTTCTAAGAAGCTTTGCCACTTCAGCATTAATGGTTTATTTATTAACTTTTTTTGCCTATATAACCTCTTTCTTTTTAAAATATTTTGATTATATCCTGATCGAAAAACCAGGCTCGTATGATGCCGCTTCACAATTTTTCTTCATAGGCAAAAAAAGTAATACCGCATTGCCTGATAAAGAACTACTGAAGCAGTTTCGGGGTGTAAAACATAAATTTTAAAGGAATATAAACCGCTTCTTAGCTATGCAGAAAAGTTAAGTGAAACACATTCATATGAAAAAAAATATACTAAAGATGGTAGAAAAGTTTGGATTTAAACTTCCTAATAACAAGCTGACGGAAGGATCGGGCAACTTTAAATATAAGGCAGTAAAAATCATACGAGTTATTTCAGCATGAAATCAAAACTTCTTTCATTTTTAAAATACTTTCTGCTACTCATTGTCGCAGCTGCCTTGCTTTTCTTTGCCTTCAAAGGAATGGATCTAAAAAAAATCGGAGAGCAGATCCTTCATGCAAATATGTTTTGGGTTGCCGTATCTGGATTAATTTCTGTTATTGCCTTTGTCGTTCGTGCCTATAGATGGAATTTACTTATTGAACCCATGGGCTATTCTCCTTCTCTTAAAAATACTACTTACTCGCTGATGGTTGGGTATTTTGCCAATCTTGCAATTCCCCGACTGGGAGAAGTCTCCCGGTGCGGGGCATTGAGTAAATCGGAATCAATACCATTTAATAAATTACTGGGAACAGTGATAGTGGAAAGAGTTATTGATGTGATCAGTCTTTTGTTGTGTATGCTTTTTGTCGCAGTAATTGAATTCAAAAGACTCGGCAGTTTCTTCAGCGAAAATATTTTTAACCCCATTATCAAAAAGTTTGAACAACTCACAAATTCTCCTCTGATCTTAACAGGAATAATTGTTGTATTGATAGTTTTAACTGCAGTATTTATTTATTTTAAAAGAAAAAATAAAATCAAAGGAACTGAAGCGGCAATTTCAAAATTGATAAAAGGCTTTATTGATGGGTTTCGTTCAGTAGCCAACCTGAAAAGACCAGGCCGATTTATTTTTCATTCAATACTTATTTGGTTTTTATACTACCTCGGTACATATGTTGCTTTATTTGCCTTTTCTTTCACCACGGGACTTGGAGCTGGCGCAGCTTTATTTCTACTCGTTGCCAGTGGATTGGGCATGTCTGCACCAGTACAAGGAGGAATAGGCGCTTATCATCTGCTGGTGTCGCAAGGATTAATGTTGTATGGATTGTCTCAACAGGATGGTCTTACCTTTGCGACTTTATTGCATACACTTCAGTTGCTCCTTGTAGTTGTATTTGGAGTTATTTCACTAATACTTTTATTCTCAGAAAATAAAAAAAGAGCTGGAAACGTGCAACCGATAAAAAACATATGACTTTCCCGATTAAGGTATTTTATTTATTTTATAATTCATAGTCGCAATTATGGCATCAAAAAAGAAAAAGAAATTTTACCAGCAGCCAAAAACAACTGCGCCGTCGACGGCGCAACCTCAACCACGTAAGGAAATTAAATTTACCACGACTCCTGTTCGCTTCGCCCTAATGGTTACTGCCGGTTTTTTTGCAATCGCCTTACTTGGCATGCTATCACATGAAATGTGGCGGGACGAACACCAGGCCTGGTTGGTTGCGAGAGATGCAAATTCACTGTCCCAGTTGCTTGACAATATGAATTACGAAGGAAACCCTGCACTTTGGCATCTTTTTCTTTATTGGATAACAAGGGTAACTCATGATCCCATTTATATGCAGGCTTTTCATTTGCTTGTCGCAACATCTTTCATTTTTATTTTTAATCGTTATGCACCTTTAAGCAATCTCCATAAAATTTTATTTTCATTTGGCTATTTCCCATTGTATGAGTATGCAGTGATAAGCAGAAGTTATGCATTGGGAATATTGCTTGTTTTTGGAATTTGTGCTTTATACAAAAACAGAACTACCAAATATATTTTGATCGGTGTTTTACTTGCATTATTGGCAAACGTAACCATCTATGCTGTGGTAATTGCCTCCTGCATTGCCGGCATTCTTGTATTGGACTACTTCCTTTACCAGCAGAAAAATGGAAAAGCAATGATGCAACTGGCAATCGGCCTCGTCATTTTTATTCTTGGTGTCGCATTTTCTCTTTATCAAATATGGCCGGACAAGGACAACTCTTTCCCGGCACCTTATGCAACAAGTTTATTTGACCTTTCAAGATGGGGAGCAGTATCTTCAAAATTATTTACAACGTATCTATACATTCCGAAGATCGAAGAACATTTTTGGAACACTGCTATTTATTTTAAAGACACGGGCTTATCTGCAGGATGGATCCTTTTATCAATAATAATTTTTGCTGCAGGCATCCTTGTTTTTCTAAGAAAGCCATTAATATTATTACTTTACTTAGGCACAACGATCGGCCTCTTTTCCGTTTTCTATTATACAGCATTAATGCATTCCCGATATTGTGGTTATTTGCTTATTGCGCTGGTTGCTTGTTATTGGCTCAGCGAATATTATCCGGAAAAAAAATACTATGGCAACCTGGCAAGTTTCGGCAAAAGGATAAGTAAGCCTTTTTTTACAACAATTTTATCGTTCAGTGTTATTGGAGCTATTGTAGCATATACGATGGAAATGCAATATAAATTTTCTCCGAGCAAAGAAGTTGCGAATTATGTTAAAGAAAATAAATTGGATAGCCTGCCAGTTGTTGGTATAACTGATTTCACAATATCTCCGCTTGCCACCTATCTTGATAAAAAATTATTTTACCCCCAGATGAACGAGTTCGGAAGTTTTACAATTTGGAGTAAAAAAAGAAAAGATCAAATGAGTTTCCAGGAAGCAGTGGCTTCGCTAGGCGCATTTATAGATAGAGACAACCAAAAAGTGCTTTGGATAAAAGACAGTGCCCCTCAGGTATCGATGGACGGAGTCAATCAACAGGACATGGAAAAAGCAATTTTACGAAACGACCTGCAGGTTGATCTATTAAAAAAGTTTAGTCCGGGGATAGTCAGCGATGAAAGATATTTTATTTATCTTGTGCAGAAGATTGATCCTGCTAAAGTTGATTATTCTAAGTATATAAAAATTGATTGACCGGAGTTTTTACCGGCTATTCTTTATCCAGAAATCCTGATAATTTGATGTTTTGAATAACGTTTTATATTTTTCCGGAAATTAATTACAGTATATGATCCATGGGAAGAAAGTTGTAGTGGTGTTGCCTGCTTATAATGCTGCAAAAACCCTCGAGAAAACTTATAACGAAATTGATTTTAATGTTGTAGATGATGTGATAATTGTTGATGACAATAGTAAGGATGATACAGTTGATGTAGCAAAACGAATAGGTATCAATCATATTTTAAGACATGACCGCAATTACGGGTACGGAGGAAATCAAAAGACTTGTTATAATTATGCATTGAAGATCGGAGCTGATATAGTCATCATGCTCCATCCCGATTACCAATACAATCCAAAACTGATCCCTTCGATGGCTTATTTAATTGCCAAAGATGTTTTTCAGGTTGTTCTTGGCTCAAGGATACTTGGAGACAGGGCAATGATCAATGGAATGCCTGTTTACAAATACATTGCTAACAGGATCCTTACATGGACACAAAACTTTCTCATCTGGCAAAAACTTTCGGAGTATCATACCGGTTACCGGGCATTTTCAAAAGAGGTTTTAGAAAAACTAAATCTCCAGGCAAACTCCGATGATTTTATTTTTGATAACCAGATGCTGTGCCAGATCTTTTATCTTGGATATGAGATCGGCGAAATATCATGCCCTGCAAAATATTTTGAAGAAGCTTCATCTATTAACTTTAGCCGGAGTTCACAATATGGATTGGGAGTAATTGGCACTTCTATAAAATACCGGTTAAATAAATGGGGCATCATTAAATCTGATATTTATCACAAGCCTGCTGAAAAAAGAATAGAAGTGATCGCAGGTAAATAACCATTGTTCACTCCTATTCTGTTGGTTCTACTTATGATTTCACAAATGAAAAAGTCCTTTTATAATTATCCGCCGAAAGCATCAGGTAATAAAAGCCGGAAGGGATCGATCCTGTGTTGATGTTTAAAGAATTTTCACCAGGATTGATCTTTACATTTTGCCTTCTAATTTCTCTTCCTGAATTATCAATGATCATTATTGAAAGATTATCTGCATTCATATCAATGAGGCGTAAAGCAAGCATAGTGGTAACCCGATTATTAAACAACACTTTTGCATTGGTTACATCATCACGATTTATTCTTAAAATATTACTATATGTATATTGACCTTTTGCATCAACATATTTCAAACGATAATATTGAATGGCTTTTACTTCATTGTCGTCAAATGTATATTCTGTCTCTTTGCTATTTCCACCTCTTCCCTCAATGCTTGTTATAGCAACAAAATTTACACCATCGGATGATTTTTCTATTTCAAAATGCGAGAAATTCTTTTCACTTGTTGTTTGCCAGGTTAGCCTGTTTGCGTCCGGTCGCTTCCATGCTGTAAAATATTTCAATGTTATGGCTAATACAGTGGCATTAAATGCAGTTATTTTATAAGAACAGTTTGAGCCAGATGTCCCGTCTATCGCCACAGTTACCCGTGTTCCCGCTGGCAACCATCCGGTAGTTGCCGTTACTGATCCTCCTGATCCTGATTCACAACTGATCCTTATAAGTGAACCGCAAGCTCCTACAAAGAATCCAATTTGAAAACCAGTTTCAGCAGCGCTATTCAAATTATCGCAACTAATATCATTTAATTGAATTGAACTAGGTCCGTTTGATTCTACGATATAACTATAAAAGGCAGTATTCTCAAGTGAGAAGGCACAAAGTTGAACCGGTGTTACTTCTGTAGAACTCTTTGCACAGGAATTATTATCGTTTGTTGGATCTGCGCCTATCCACTTGGCGCCAATACACAAATTGTTAGGAGGTGCATAATTTGTCGCTGACATAGTTAATGTGCCAGCAGCAGGTGTCCATACACGCAAAAAATAAGTCGTATTTGGTAAAAGCGTTAGTGTCGGTGATGGCGCCCAATAACCGGTACCATCAACAAAGCAAACGCTGCTTCCGGTTTGGAGACCCTGGGGTGTGCCAGTACCGCCACATCCTGTGTACATCGCTACTTCCGCAACTTGTACCGGAGCCGAAGTTGTAATGTGCACTAACACGCAGTGACCTGATGCATTAGTCGTAAATGAGAAAATAGTTATTTTTCCGGAACCACTAAATCCAGATGAGCATTCAGCGGAGTTTCCGGAGGTTGGAGATACAGTAAAATTTCTACTGACAGTATCAAGTGCTAAAACATGCGGATTAGTACAACTAGCTCCTTGCGGATAAAGATAAGTTGTTGTAGCACATAGCATCGCTAAGATTACAAACTTCACGGGTTTCATAGGGTGCGAATTAAGGGTACGATCATAAAGTTAGAAACCAAAATTGCCGGCTCATAGTGATAACAATAGAACTTTATGACATCGATCACTAGTACTCGATTTTGGGTGTATTTCTACTTGCAGAACCTACAATTGCTTATATAGAAACCAAACGAAAAACAACCTGAAAATGCACTCAAACACATACTTTTAGCTGTTTAATCAAAATAATTTACATTAGTCCTGAAAAACTAACTTATGGGAAATTATCATTTTGAAAGATGGCTTTATAAGACAGCAGCCGGCTTTCTATTAGTAGTCGGAGGTATACTTTTTATGTACTATTCTCTTGCACATTTTATGAGGAAAGATTGGATCCTATACGGCTCAATTTGTTCTGTAGGGATCGGAATCGGAGTATACCTTTTAAGCAGTGGAGCAATAAATAAAGTAAAGTCTGATTTGATCAAAAAGCAAAAAGTGAAGCAGCAATCTGGTTAAGCATTTACTTCTTAAACATAAAATAAACGGCGCCAAGAAGAAAGCAAAAGCTTACGAGATGCTTCCAGTGCAAAGGTTCTTTCAGATAAATAACAGCAAAGACAGCAAACACAACTAATGTTATGACCTCTTGTACCAATTTAAGTTGAAAACCGCTGAGACCCCCTGCATAGCCAATTCTGTTTGCAGGTACCATCAAACAATATTCAAACAAAGCAATAAACCAACTTAGCATAATTGCTTTCCATAAAGGCCAGCCATCCTGCTTTAAATGATAGTACCACGCAAATGTCATAAATACATTGGAAGCGATAAGAAGGATAATTGTCCGCATAATAAAAAATTGATTTAAAAAAAATCCTGCCGGTTAGCAGGACTTAAAATTTATTTTCTGATGCATTTAACTCAGGCTTCGGAAATCAACTGGCACCAATCGACTAACACCCGGCTCCTGCATCGTAACACCATAGATCATATCGACAGCACTCATGGTCATTTTATTATGTGTTACAATGATGAATTGTGAGTTGCCGCTAAACTCACGGATCATGTTCGTGAATTTTCCAACATTGGCATCATCCAGAGGGGCATCCACCTCATCCAATATACAGAATGGCGCTGGCTTGATCAGGTAGATCGCAAACAACAAGGCAGTTGCTGTTAAAGTCCTTTCGCCACCACTAAGCTGAGTAAGCGAGGTTGGTCGTTTACCTTTAGGCTTTGCAATTACATCAATTCCAGTCTCGGCAAGATTATCGGGATTCTCAAGAATAAGATCGCACTGATCATCTTCTGTAAATAAAGATTTAAATACCCGGAGGAAGTGTTCTCTTACTAAATGAAATGTTTCTAAAAATTTCTGATTCGCTGTTGCTTCTACTTCCTGGATCGTCTGCAATAAACTTTCTTTTGCTGATACAAGGTCATTCTTTTGTTCAAGAATAAACTCATAGCGTTTTTTCATTTCAGTGAACGCTTCGATGGCTGTAGGATTTACTTCTCCCAGATTTTCCAGGCGTTTTTTCATCCTGTCTGTTTTTTCCTGCAGTTCATCTACGGTCATTTCATTTACTCTTGCTTCATCCAAAATATCTTCCAATTGAATGCGGAACTCAACATGCAATCTCTCTTTCATACCTGCCAGTTGCAACTTCACATCATTCAGCTTATCCTTTATTTCAGCAAGGAAATGTTCCACCTGCTCTTTATCCTTTACTTTATGACGAAGCATGCTTTCCTTCTCACTTAATTCATTCCTGAAATTATAATAAGCCTGGTCTGTTTCATTTAATTTTCTTTCTTCGTCATCTTTC
>DATDCP010000148.1:0-8872 GCA_036524255.1 Chitinophagaceae bacterium | reverse complement strand
TTTAGTGGTATTGTAGCAGCTCCTCCTGGGGCTCCATTAGTACTTACATCATAAGTGCCAGGGCATGTTACCGGAACTGCAGCGGTTGTAAAGTTTGCCAGTACATAGTTGCCGGCTCCACCACTACAGTTTGCTCTTACTCTCCAACTGTATGATGTACCCGCTGTTAAGCCGGTAAGATTAAATGACTGAGAAGTTGTTGCTGTAACAGCATTGATCCATTGAGATGCAGCACTTGTTTTGTAATCAACATCATAATTATTTGCTCCACCACTAGGAGCATTCCAGCTTACAGTTGTAGAAGTTTGCGTTGGAATTGTATTCGATAATCCGGTCGCATCTCCACAAGCAGGCGGTGGTGTAGCTGTTGTAAAGTTTGCCTGAACATAATTTCCAGCTCCGCCATTACAATTTGCTCTTACTCTCCAGTTGTATAATGTACCTGCTGTCAATCCAGAAAGATCAACTAACAAAGAGGTTGTTGCTGTAACAGCATTGATCCATGTAGAAGAAGCATTTGTTTTATAGTCAACGTCATAATTATTTGCTCCACTAACAGCATTCCAGCTTACAGTGGTAGAAGTTTCTGTTGGAGTTGTATTCGTTAAACCGGTCGCATCTCCACAAGCAGGTGGAGTGCCGCTGATCGTAAAGTTTGTATTAGAAATATCAAAGAAAATATTTCCAACTGCTTCGACTTTTACACGACAGTTTGAACTAGGAGATGCAGGTACTGTAATAACTTGTGAACCATCATTAGCAGTAGCAGCAACTAAAACTGTTGGAAATGTTTGACCACCATCTGTAGATAATAAAATATTTACAGAGGCACAATTCACTGAACCGGCATTGGTACCATTTACACTCCATGTAACAGTTGCAGTGCTGCCAGCATTCCATGTTACAGCCGTGTTTGGGGCTGTTACTGCAAAAGGTCCTGCGGTATTAGTTACTGTAACCACAACATCAGTGAAAGCAGTTTGACCAATTGTACTACCGGCAACATAAGGTCTATTATCTCTTACCGTTAACCTGAAGTTCAACGTTCTTGAAACGGAACTTAATGCTTCAGTATTTGCCACAGCATCACCACCGGGTAAAGGACCGCTTACATTTAAACCAGCCAGAATCGTTTGTAATTTTGGAAAAGTTCTTGTCCCTGATGTTGATGGGATAAATGATAACCAGTTGGGACCAGTTGATTTGCTTGGTGATGCAACACTGCTTGATCCTGATACTGACGAATTATCATTTTGCTCCCAGCAATAAGTCAACGCGTCGTTCTCCGGATCCGTTGCAGAACCAATAAGTGCAAATGGCGTACTGATCGGAATTGTATAATTACTCACAGCGCCAATAACCGGTGCATGGTTAGCGGTCATATTTATAGAAACAGGGCAGGTTTTATTTGCCATGTTAGCTTGAATCTGGCCTATGGATGTTTCATGGAAAATATCAATTGAATGCGGAGCCACATCATAGGAAGTTATACCTGCATATCCCATAATGGTTATACCTGACCCAACTTCTTTATTCTGTCCTGAGCCTTCAAGTGAAAATGAAAAGGTATGATTGGCTCCTAATTGATGTCCTACTTCATGTACTACATAATCTATATCGAAGTTATCTCCCATGGGAATTCCATCTGCAGGTGATGTGATACCTCTTCCTTTTTGGCCATTCACACAAACACAACCAATACAACCTGCATTACCACCACCGCCAGAGGCACCGAACATATGACCAATATCATAATTTGCCTCACCAATAACATTAGTTAAAGTTGTTTGCAATTGACTATTCCAGTTTGATAAATTAGGAGAATAAGGATCTGATGATGGATTATAATAAATAACATCTGTAGTGTTTGCAATAAGATCAAGGTGCAATGCAAGATCTTTTTCATATACACCATTGCAACGTGTAAGTGTCGCATTGAAAGCAGCTAGAACCAAACCCACCTGGGCCGAGCTGGTAGCCCCAAACCAATTAGAATATTCCGCATTACAAGATTGAGCCAGACGCAATGTTTTTAATTGCCCAGTTGAAGCTCCTTTTGCTTCCATTCTACCAGAGATAGCAGAATTTATATCGGAAGACAATTGTTGTTCTTCTGTAGAACAAATCCATCCAAATTTTCCTTTATCTCTATGAGATCTGTAAACGGAATAAACTCTATGATCATTTGAATAGGGCTCAATGAATTCGTTTTCTTTATCAGTTCTGAAAACCATTGTTTGAATGCCTTGTGGAGAAATACTCAACTTAACTGTAGCAAACCTATCCGTAATACCTTGACCGGAATAAGCTCTTATCTCAGGGAACTTAGCCTGCAGATCAGGTTCAAAATTTGAAGCTTCATAAACTTCAAACTGTTCAAGATCCCCATTTGCATTTGGTAAAGTAACAACCGTTGAATGTTTTGATGATCTATCAACAACAGATAAAAGTTCTTGTCTTAATGGCTCAAGATTTAAATTAAATAATCTGAACTCTTTGGGATAAGTAAGTCTTGCAACAGCTTTATCGGTTGGAATATTATTTCGATCTCCATTATTTGCTGACCAAAATCTGTCTCCTTGTGAAAAGGCTAATGTAGAAAATGACAATAGCACTAGTGCTACTAGTAAAAGTTTTCTCATAAAAAGTTAATAAGGTTAAGAATCCGTAGATGACTAAATAAAATCCGTACAATAAAAATATACCAATTAATCAATAGTCAATATTTTTTTCACTCTTTCTGTGTTAGTATTTTCCCTCAATCATTCTTATTAATGTTGGTCCATAGGAAAAACACTATACTCATGGTTGTTCAGGACACAAACATGAGGTAAAAAACAAAACTGAGTAGAGCTTTTTGTCGGCTTTATGCTAATTAAGCCTGGTTATTTAGTCGATTAAAAAATCGTAGCTTAGATTTCACCCTTTGCTGAGTTACCATAAGTCCTTTACCCTTTCTTTTGAGTCTTTTTGTAGAAATTTTTGTTACCGTTTCTTATAATAAACTGCTTAACCATGAAACCTCAAGCCATTATCTTTCAAAAGGTCATCAAGACCGGATCTTTATGCGTTGCTCTTTTAGTTTTTAATTGCATTTCAACAAATGCCCAGGTAACCAGGTTAAGGCCTTCTGTTTACAATAACTATATCAAGCCGGGTTCTACAGTTAAAATACAAACGCTGGAGGGAGAGAGAATACGAAGGACGGATACCTCAGTGGTGAATAATATTCAGCTTCCGGCAAATAAAAAAAATATTATAAAATATGAAAATAAAATAGCGGTGTTAGATGGAGCTTCTATGCAAAAATTCAGAGACGCAGCAAAAACAAATACTACAAATGAAGAAATAAAAGTGCTCCCGGAACTGCACGTAGAACCTGATAGTGGACAGGCAGAACCTGTAGCATACAGAATCGCTTTTACTTCGCTACAACCATTACGCTATAATGACTCTTTGAAAAAATTCAATGCAAAGCTTGCTTTTCTTCTGATGAATGAATCAGGAGATAATACGGCTCACATTGAACCAGTCAAGATCGAAGTAAATTCAGATGAAGTTACATTTATAAATCCCGGATCTTTCGAGATAGACCATTTAAGTATTCCATCTTCTTATGTTGAATTAAGTGCCGATAATGTAGATGATTCGGCAAGTATAAAAATTATCACAGTATCTAACCCTTCGGGCTATATCACGTACCTAAAAGTAAAACCAACATTAGAACTGTTTTCTAATCGTGATAATATGCAAGGATTGGGAATACAACAGATACCTATTACAGTAAGCTTTAGCGGTTCAAAATCTTTTGACAGTGTGAATGTAATCTTCAGCCCCGAAAAAGGAACTGTAAGCCCCAACCCTTTAAAGATGAAATATAATGAAACGGCAACAGCTCACCTGCGTTCGGAAGGAATGGGAAAGAGTCTGCTTACAGCCACTGCTAATTCCATTAAATCAAATCCATTACATTTTACATACACGTTTCCCTGGCCATTCTTACTCGCTACTATCTTAGGTGGATTAGCGGGTAGCTTTATTAAGCAAAATTCAAAATCAACAAGAAAGAAAATAACATCCAAAGTTATTTTAGTTGGTATCGTTACAGGATTCATTGGTGCTGCTGCTTATTATGTTCTTGGAATAAATCTCCTGGGGCTTAGTTTTAGCGCTGCTTTCAATGAGATAGCAGTATTTCTTATCAGCGCTTTGTTTGCATATTTCGGGATCATGATAATAAAGCCAGGCACCAGGGAATAACGACCAGCTTACTTCAAGTCTGAATCCCCTTTTCGTCTTGTCAAACTCCTGTTTGGTATAACGTTTTTCTTTTCGCTTGCACTCCTTTTTAGGTTTGTCTCTGAAAAGAATTTTCTCAACTGACAAACCAAAAACTTAAAACCATGCGAACAATATTCTTATCCCTGCTGACTGCAACCACATTTTTCGCCCAGGCACAAAAGATAAGTGGTATAGCCAAAGACGAGAATGGTTCTCCGCTCATTGGCGCTACTATTAGCCTACACAAGGCTTCTGACTCTGCTGTTCTTAAGCTAGCGGTTTCAAAAGAGAACGGTGCTTATACTTTTTCCGGAATTAACGAGGGGAAATACAAAGTGAGTGCAAGCAATGTAGGTTATAAAACTGTTTTTTCAGAAACATTCACTATTACCTCATCTGATGTAACTGTGTTGGAATTAAGATTGAGTAAGATTGCGACTTCATTGAGTAATGTGACTGTTACATCGACAAAACCGATGGTAGAAGTAAAAGCTGATAAGACCATCCTGAACGTAGAAGGTACGATCAATGCAGTTGGATCAAACGCATTGGAACTTTTACGCAAATCACCCGGGGTGTCATTGGATAAAGATGATGGAATCAGTCTTGCCGGCAAAAACGGAGTACAAGTTTATATTGACGGAAGAGTTACACCTTTATCAGGCACTGACCTGGCAATTTATCTGAAGACCTTACAATCTTCCCAGATCGAATCGATCGAATTGATCACTAATCCTTCTGCCAAATATGATGCAGCAGGTAACGCCGGGATAATTAATATCCGGTTAAAAAAGAATAAAGCTCTCGGCACCAATGGTTCGGTGAATGCAGGATGGAATGTGGGCACTTATGCAAAATACAATGGAGGTGCTTCGTTAAATTACCGAAATAAAAAGATCAACATCTTCAGTACTTATAGTTTCAGTTACGGTCCTAATCAACAATCATTAACCATAAACCGCACTGTGCTTGATAGCCTTTTTGACCAGCATGGAACCATTCGCATGGTTGCCAATGCCCATAACTTTAAAGTTGGAGCAGATTATTTTATCGATAAGAAAAATACATTAGGAGTAATTGTAAATGGCACATTTGCAGACCCAAAAACTACTAATTACAGCGAAACGCCTATTTCTAATACCACCACTAATACAGTTGACCGTATTTTAATAGCCGATAATAGTAATATACTTCAGAGAAATAATACAAATGTTAATCTTAACTATAGTTATAACGATCCCAAAGGGACCAGCCTTATTGTAAATGCAGATCATGGTTTTTATAAAATGGGTAGTGATCAGTACCAGCCGAATTATTATTATGACCCTTCGGGACAAATGCTATTGAGCAGTACTATCTATCACATGCTTGCTCCTGCTGAGATCAGCATTAATTCGATCAAAGCAGATTATGAAACGAATTTCATGAAAGGAAAATTAGGCTTTGGTGCAAAAACTGCTTTTGTAAAAACTGATAATAATTTTCAGCGCTACAATGTGATTGGTTCGCATGAAGAACTGGACAAAGATCGCAGCAATCATTTTGTATATAAAGAAAACATCAACGCAGGTTACGTAAATTATAATCGCCAATACAAAAAAATCATGTTCCAGGCAGGTCTGCGTTTGGAGAATACAGTTTCAGAAGGTGTATCAAACGGATCAAAATACAATGGAACTGAATACACTCCCAGCACTTCTTCCTTCCAAAGAACTTATACAGACCTGTTTCCAAGTGCAGCCATTACATTTAATAAGAATCCAATGAAGCAATGGAGCTTTACATACAGCCGTCGTATCGACCGCCCTGCTTACCAGGATCTGAATCCCTTCGAATTCAAACTTGATGAATATACTTTCCAGAAAGGGAATATCAATTTAAGGCCTCAATACACAAACAGCTTCGGAATTACACATACTTATAAATACAAACTGAATATAAATCTTAACTATAGCCATGTAACAGATATGTTCACACAGCTGATAGATACAGCTGAAAAATCAAAAGCTTTTATGTCAAAGAAAAACCTGGCAACGCAGGATATTGCAAGCCTCACTGCCAGCTACCCTTTCCAGTATAAATCATATAGTTTGTTTACAAACATCAGCACCAATTATTCTGTATATCATGCTGACTTTGGTGAAGGACGCAAAATTGATCTCGATGCATTTGGCTTTAATTTCTTTGCACAGAACAGTTTGAAATTTGCAAAAACATGGACAGCTGAATTAAGCGGCTTCTATAATGCACCGACTATTTACCAGGGAAGTTTTAAAGGAAGATCTTTATACAGTGTTGATGCAGGTTTGCAAAAACAGGTAATGAAAGGGAAAGCAACCATCAAAGCATCTGTAAGTGATATATTTCACACTATGAAATTCAGGGCTACTTCAGATTTTGCCGGTCAATCAACAATGTTTACTTCCCGTTGGGAAAGCCGGCAGTTTAAATTAAATTTCAATTTCCGGTTTGGAAATAATGGAGTAAAACCAGCAAGACAACGCTCAGGTGGAGCTGACGATGAATTAAAAAGAACACAACAAAGTGGTGGCATTGGAATAGGAAATAATTAAGGCCAGGAAAACAAGATCTGGGAAATTAGAGAATTGTAAGTGAATTGAGATTTTCTAATTTCCCTTTTTATATATTCACAGTAAGAAAATGAGATTTAAGGTCAGACATAGCTTTTGGAATGTTTTCCTTGTTCTACTTGGCGTAGTTATCCTTATTGCATGTTTTGCTTTTCTCAGTTATGCTCTTTTTCCAAACGAGCAAGCAAGACATGAAATAAATAGTGTGTCGGGCAAATCTTATTTACTCAAGTATGGCAAGGATTTTATATTCATGGTTATATTTTTTTACTTTACCATTAACTACTTCTACTGGCTTATTGCTGAAAGGAAAAAAATCATCTCCTATTTAAAGGTTGTTTTTATAATCATACTTGGCAGTTTTGCGTTCCATGCTATACTTTTCTATTTTTTACCTGAAGCCTTAAGTAAGCCATATCCAAGTATCCTGTTCATGTTTTTTGCAATGGTAATTAATTTGGTCTTTTACTTTGGCGTAAGTTTCCTCGTCGCTTACATTTCTAATTTACGCGAAGGACAAAAGCAAAGAAAGATACTTGAAGCGCAGAAGCTGCAGCTTGAAGTGGAAAAGTCGGAAGCAAATTTGAATTTTTTGAAAGCGCAGATCAACCCGCATTTTTTACATAACACATTGAATTTTTTATACGCTAAATCGATCCCCTATTCGCCTGAATTATCAGAAGGTATTCTTACGTTAAGTGATATTATGCGATATGCACTGAGTGAAGGCAATGCCAGGGAAGGTAAAGCGCCGCTAAAAGATGAGATAGAGCATGTGAGAAATGTCATCAAAATAAATCAGTTGCGATTCAGCAATAAACTAAATGTAAATTTTGAAGTATCTGGTGTAGTGGATGGAGCAATGATCATTCCATTTGTGCTCATTACCCTTGTTGAAAATGCCTTCAAACATGGCGATCTGCAAAAACAAGAATACCCGATCGATATTAAGCTGAACATTAATAAGAACAAACTTTATTTTTATTGCCGGGATAAAAAGAAAACAGGACCCAAAGAAATATCTACGGGCATTGGATTAGAAAATATTAGAAAGCGTCTTGATCTTGCTTATGGCAATAGCTATAAATTTATTGTGAAAGACGATGCTGAATTTTATACAACTGAATTAACCATTGACCAGCTATGATCAATTGTATCATTGTTGATGATGAACCGCATGCTATTGAGGTCCTTGATCATTATGTGAAACAAACACCACATTTACATTTGGTGGCAAGTTTTACGAACCCGATCGAAGCCTTGCAATTATTGGGACAGCAAAAGATCGATCTTGTTTTTCTCGATATACAAATGCCGGAGATCACAGGTATTGATTTCATTAAAGCCATCCAGGGAAAAAGCAAAGTGATATTGACAACTGCCTACAGCGAATTTGCATTGGAGGGATATGACCTATATGTAGTGGATTATCTTTTGAAACCTATCAGGCTGCCACGTTTTTTAGCAGCAGTACAAAAAGCAGTTGAACAGCTCCATGCATTAAATGAAATTCCTTCACAACAGGAAATTATAGAAGACGATTACATTTTTGTGAAAACAGAATCAAAAGGTAAACTTCTTAAGATCAACCTGGCTGATATTGATTTTATTGAAAGCATGAAAAATTATGTGGCCATTCATCGTGGTGGACAAAAAACATTGGTATATACAAGCATGAAAGAGCTGAAAGAACGATTGCCCAAAAAACAATTCCTCCGTGTACACAAATCTTTTATCATTCCTATTTCCCGTATCACTGGCATCGAAGGAAACCTGGTGCGATTAAAAAATACAACCGCAGAAATACTGATCGGGGAAAATTATAAAGCTGAACTGATGGAGATCATCAGGGGGAAAATGATTCAATAGAATCAATTTCCTGTATTTTTTATTGATTTGATGAAAGGAAACAGTGAGTACTGAAATTCTGCCTAATTTAGCCTCCTCAATTTCTAAATTAAAAGTATATGCCAACAACAACATGTGAGATCTCAGGTAAT
>DATDCP010000147.1:0-2640 GCA_036524255.1 Chitinophagaceae bacterium | reverse complement strand
ACTGATAATTATACTGCACAGGCCAACCAGACATATGCAAAGAATTTAAAAGGAAAGCTGATGCTTGCTCATGGCATGATGGATAATAATGTGCCGCCTTATAATACAATGCTGGTGGTTGATGCATTAACAAAAGCAAACAAGGATTATGATCTTATAATATTTCCAAATGCCGGTCATGGTTTTGGTGCTGATTCACCTTATATGATGCGCCGTCGCTGGGATTATTTTGTAAAAAATTTATTAGGCAAAGAACCACCACCAAATTATAAATTGGAAACAAAGACCGATCCAAGGAATGGGGGACAGTTAGCGTTTTAATTCACGTCATTAGGGTTAGATTGCTTCGGCTTGCCTGTCACGATCTTTTGTTTGTTATTGTTCTATGGCAAGACTCGCAATGACGGCCTTTACGATTGCTTGACTTGTAAATTATCGTCCCGAATCTCGTCATTGCGAGGCCGTCGATCAAGGGGCAATAACATATTTAGTTCATTAGGCCGAAGCAATCTCATTATATAAAAAGACAAATCTAGACGGTTGGTTTTTTTTATTTATGTGCTTAGCGCATTGCTACTATCATCGCTTGTTGTGTCACTCATTTGTGCTAATGGTAATTCTATTCGGTACAGATCGATTATTTACTCTCAAACTGTTTAAGTATGATCATCGTGCAATCTGATGTCGAGTCGTGTCGCAAGTGAATGAAGGATTGATACTCCGGGTCATTGTAAAATTTGTGAACAGCATCTTCCGAAGGAAATTCTACAATAGCATTCATCTTTTTCGGTTGCCCTTCTAATGCTTTAGCTTCTGTGTCCATTGCTAAAAGCTTTGCTCCATGTTTTTGAAGTAATGGAGCTACACGAGGAGGATATTCTTTGAATGTTTCAGGATCATGGATATCGTAGGCATTTACAACATAGACTGACATAAAATGAGTTTGTAAATTGCGCCCAATATTAGTGCCGAAAAAGATCTAAGGAGATTAAGAATATAAGATCAACTGCGTACAACGAAACAATGCCACCGTTTTCTGATTCTCTTTACTTTTAACGATCACATCCCAAACCTGTGTTGTCTGTCCTGCATGTTGCAAAATTGTTTCGGCTATTATAAAACCGCTTTTTGTTGAACCCAGGAAATTTGATTTTAGTTCTATGGTTGTAAAAGATTTTGCCAGCATGGGTAAATTATAAAGACATGCGTAGCCAGCAATTGTGTCTGCCAAACTAACTATACTACCCGCATGCAAATACCCATTCGGAGCGAGTAGTGCTTTCTTAACTTCCATTTGGGCAGTAGCTAAATTGGTTGTCACATTTAAAACTTCAATACCAAGAAGCCCCGGAAAAAAGTCAGCACCAAACTTTGAGAAATCTGTTTTCTTGTAGTCCATTTGATATTTTTATTTTATCACCGGCTCGGGTGCATCTTCAAACTTTTTATATTTCCCCAACATTCGTCCAACTATTCTGGTCATGGGCATAATTGTTTTCTTAACAAACGAAGGAATTTCCGGAATGTCATATTCTTTGGAATAACGTGTTACCAGGTAAGCTGTATCAAATTTTTCGGGTTGCGTACCGCCGGAATTTTTTTGCGCATCATAAAGTGCAGAAAGAAAGAACACGATCGTATTGGCAGGCTTTATCCAACCCTTACAATTAAGGATATCATCACCTGCATTCCAAAAACGGTGAGGAGTACCACGTTTAAAGGTAACGGTCTCTCCTTCACTTGCATATTGTTTCTCTTGTCCCAATACCTGGTATCCAATTTTCCCTTTTACAACAGTTAATGATTCATCCTGTAGAAAATGTGTATGCATTATAGGTCCATGCCCGGGAGTCACAAAATTTTCTACTATCACTCTATCGCCATCAGGTTCTTTTTGTACTGAATGAAAAATTATTTTTTCGCCAAGACCGTTTTCGATCGTATGCGGGTATGCAATTTTCATGGTGCTTCTTATTATTTTCAACCAAGATAAATAAAACTTATTTTGCTCCGAACTTTCTAAGAATTTTTTCAACCTCTGCATGTCCCTTTTTCTTTGTCCATGCAAGTGGTGTAGCCCAGTGAGCTCCGGCTTTATTAATGTCAGCGCCTTTAGCAAGTAGATAGTTAACCATTTCAACATGGCCCCATCTTGAAGCCATTCCTAAAGGCGTTGATCGGTACTCTTCTTCTACTGGATCTATATCTGCTCCGTATTTTAAAAGCAATTCTGCTTTTTCAATATCTCCTTTTTGTGCTATGTCGTGCAACAGCGTAACATGATGCCAGCTCATTGTATTTGGGTTCATTCCTTTTTCCATCAAGTAAGTGGCGCCATCCAGTCTTTCAAAATAATAGAACTGCGCCCATTTTAAAATAGCGGGGACCTTTGCTCCATGGTTCATTAGAAGATCGATCATCGTTCGATTATACTCTTTAGCGGCAAAGACTAAAATTCCTTCACCCCAGAAATAGGATCCATCCTTTGCAAATTCGGGATGCTCTTTTAATATCTTTTCTGTTTTATCAAGACTCCCTTTATTTACTGCTTCCTGGAATTCTAATTGTAGTTCAGTCCTATTGTAAAGGATCTCTCCATTGTCGCCTTTATATTTCTGTTTTGACCTGTCTTTTGAATAT
>DATDCP010000146.1:0-15290 GCA_036524255.1 Chitinophagaceae bacterium | reverse complement strand
TTTCATTGTTGATGCATCTTTGGGTATTGCAACAGGTTTTGAATAAGCCGGATAAAAATTATCAGGAAAAGAATTATCAAATGTATAATGAACAGAAATACCTTGTACTTCTGTTTTCATTTCAACAGTGATCTCATTCTTGTCATTTTTGGTAAATTTAAAATCAGGTTCATACATACTTGGTGCATACTTCGTTTGCGAAAAATCGAATCGCTTAAAATGATCCTCCACTTTTAAAACAAATTTGTTCCAGTTCTTTTTGTCTTTTGGCGACCACATTGTTTCAGCAATTGAAAAAGCTCTTGGCCAAGTCATATATTCCGCATGACGCATATTATAAACTTGCTCTGTCCATAGATTAGCCTGTCCGCCTTTTATATATTTTGCATCTACTCCATCAGGAACAGGTTCGAATTCATAAGTTTTACTAAGACGTAATGAAGCATATACCGGCGGTTCAATAATAGGATCTCCCTGCATATAATCAATATAGGCATAAGTGGTGGGACTCATGACAACCTCATGTCCCATCTTAGCCGCGGCAATACCACCTTTCATTCCGCGCCAGCTCATTACTGCTGCATTGGGTGCCAAACCACCATCCAATATCTCATCCCACCCGATCATTTTCTTTCCTTTTGAATTAATGATCTTCTCAACTCTTTTTACAAAATAACTTTGCACTTCATCAAGGTTTTTCAGGTTCTCTCTTTTCATCAATGCTTTTATCGCATCACTTTTCTCCCAAAAGTTTCTTGCTGTTTCATCACCACCCATGTGTATGTATTCAAATGGGAATAATTGAGCGACCTCAGTAAAAACTTTATCTAAAAATTCATAAACTTTTTCATTTGCAGGACAAAGTGAGTTATCGATCAAACCATAAAAATGTGCATTGGCTGGCCATTCTATTATTTTTTCACCGGAACGAACCCTGTATTTTCCTGGAGTGCAAGTCAGCTCTGGATAAGAAGCAATCGCAGCAAGACTATGACCAGGTACATCTATTTCAGGTAAAATATTTATGAACCTGTCTTTTGCATATTGTACAAGCTCTTTTACATCTTCATGAGTTAAGTAACCACCATAATCTCTCGGTTCATCATCAGTTGGTGGAATAAAATTTCCGAATGTACCCGTGCGTTTTACATTCCATGAACCAACAGAATTAAGCTTGGGCAATGCTTTTATTTCAACCCGCCAGCCTTCATCATTTGATAAAGTAAGATGAAGTAAATTGTATTTATACTTCACCATTGCGTCCATATATTGTTTTACCTGTTCTTTATTAAAAAAATGACGGGAGATATCAAACATCAAACCTCTCCAACCGAAACGGGGGTAATCCGTGATCTCAACTACAGGTATTGCCCATGAAGTATTTTTTACCGTTGATTTGCTTTCGATAGCAGGTGGTAACAGCTGCAAGAATGTTTGTGCTCCATAAAATAAACCGGCAGGTTCGTTGGCAGAAATTGTTACGCCATTATTTGCAGATACACTAAGCAGATATCCCTCTTTCCCTATTGTATTGTTTGTCGTTTTATTCAAGGAAAAATGAATATCGGCCTTCTCAGCAGTAGAAGCAATTGAAACTGGCAAACCAGTAACGGATAACCTTTCCTTTAACCAATCTGCAATTTTCTTGACGGCTAAATTTGTAGATCCCTCTTCAATCACAATTTGAGTTTTAAGATTATAAACTCCCTCCTTTTGCTGAAGCGAAACAGGCTCGGGAATAATTGAAAGCTGGGAAAAAGAAGGGAGGACAATTGATATAAAAAAAGTAATTACAACAAAAATTCTTGCAAGCATAACGTAAGTATTAGATTGAGCGATGAAGTTAAATTATTTTAAGGGTGAAAATGCTGATGAAAAATAAATTTTCAAATAGCTGACAATTCCATGCTCTTAAGACTTTTTAGCTGGAGAATGCACAGCTCAAGTTGAGATCTGGGTATAGACGCTTCTATCATACAGAACAGTTGCAACTCCTGCCTTAAAATAACACAGTCATTCTTTTTAATGATCCTCATAACATCATTCAGAATGGTATAATCGAATTGCAGCCTGTAATTTATCAAAACAGGTTTTTTTATGACCGGGTTCAGTTGTAAAGCAAAAGATGCAGACGTTTTATAGGCATTGATCAAACCGGGCACTCCCAATAATGTGCCCCCAAAATATCGGACAACAACAATAGCCGTATTAGTTAGCTCTTTGCTGTCTATTTGTCCCAGAATGGGCTTACCTGCACTACCGGAAGGCTCTCCATCATCGCTACCGCGAAAATTATTTCCGTCGGTGCCAACACGATAAGCAAAACAATGATGCACCGCTTTGGAATGTTCTTCTTTTAATTCCTTTAACCGTTTTTTGAAATCATCAGTTGATGAGATCGGGAAAGCATAAGCAAGAAAGCGGCTGCCCCGGTCTTTAAATTCAGCTGCGGATTCCTTTTCTATTGTTTTGTAAAAATTGTTATCGCTATTACTGTTTGCCAGGTGCTTGTTCCTTTTTTATAAAAAGATAATAAAACTGTATGCAGATGATAAATGCATTGGGAATTATGATCGGGAAATTAGTATCTAATAAAATGCCATAGATCAAAAAGCCAACAGCGCCCAGCATATTTATAAAACGGATCCTTCTTACTTTTTGGCCAACCAAAAAGCTAAGAACGACAAGCGCTGCTGAAAAATAACCCAACCATTCAACCCAGTTCATGATTATAAATTTTAATTGAATCACCTAATATCTTTATTTCCTCGTATTCATTTTTAATTTTCAATTCCGGCGCAGAAAGACCATTATTAATTATTAATTCATCATTTTTAATTATTCTTGCCTCATCCCACATTTCTTCGTCAATAAAAGATTGCAACAATCTTGCGCCCCCTTCAACGATCACACTTTGAATTTTCATTTGATATAATGCATTCACAATTTGATGAACAAGGTTGACATCTTCAGTTACCTGGTAGTAAACCAGGTTATTTTGCTCTTCATGCTTGAATGCATTAAAAATAACTGTTCTCTGTTTGTCATTAAAGATCTTTAAAGTCGATGGCAATTTCAGATCCACATCAACCACTAATCTTATCGGCGATGATCCTGGCCAGTTCCGTGCAGTAAGTTCCGGATCGTCGAGCAAAGCAGTATTCGTACCTACCAATATTGAGGCTTCTTCACTTCTCCATTTATGAACAAGGCGATTTGTTTGCTTATTAGAAATCAATAAACGCTCAGTTCCCTTAGCTGCAATTTTCCCATCCCCGGTTTCCGCCCATTTCAATACTATGTATGGTCGGTGTTTTGTATGAAATGTAAAAAAACGTTTATTGAGTTGCTGACATTCTTTTTCGAGAATTCCGACAATAACTTTCACTCCTGCAGTTTTAAGTTTTTCAATTCCTTTTCCATCAACTTCGTTAAAAGGATCACGGCAACCAATAACGACTTCTTTAATTTGATTCCTTATTATCAAGTCTGAACAAGGCGGCGTTTTACCAAAATGGCTGCATGGCTCCAATGAAACATACAAAACTGAGCTGGAAATTTTTCCTTTGTCCTGCTCTTTAATTGAATTCATGCAATTTACTTCTGCATGAGGCCCACCATATTGCTGATGAAACCCTTCGCCAATAATTTTTCCATCATGAGCAAGAACAGCACCAACCATCGGATTGGGGGCAACATAACCAATCCCCTGTTTTGCCAGTTCAAGACAGCGATGCATAAAAAAGTCAGGAGTCAGGAGTCGGGAGTCGGGAGTCATAACCAACAAAAGTAAATTAATTAAGTTTGCCAATGACCTTGAATGAAGCCAGGACAGTTTTGACAAAAGAGCTTAAGAATGTTTATGATGTTGATGAATTAAAAAACATTATTGAGTTGGTGATCGAGCATATAACAAAGATGACCAGGGCAGAACAGGTAAAAAATAAAGTGCCCTATCTGACCTGCACACAACTCGAAGACCTTGATGCAATAACAGAAAGACTAAAGAAAAATGAGCCTGTTCAATACGTATTAGGTGAAGCCTGGTTTGCAGGAATGAAATTCAAAGTGAATAAAAATGTGTTGATCCCAAGACCGGAGACGGAAGAATTGGTTGACTGGATAGTGAAAGAAAGTGAAAAGTTAAAAGTCAAAAGTCAAAATATCATTGATTTAGGGACAGGCAGTGGATGCATCCCTATCACTTTAAAAAAGAAATTGCCAGAAGTTAATGTCTCAGCAATTGATGTTTGCAGTGAAGCTTTATTTACAGCAACAGAAAATGCAATAGAACTAAATGCGGAAGTAGATTTTCTCTTACTTGATTTTCTTGACGAAGAAAAATGGAAAGAGTTAGGGCAATACGATATCATCGTCAGCAATCCGCCTTATGTAAAACAAAGCGAGATAAATGCAATGCATCAACGTGTAAAAGAATTTGAACCGCATCTTGCTTTGTTTGTACCTGATGAAGATGCATTATTGTTCTATAATAAACTTTCTGGCTTTGCAATAAAACATTTAAAACCCGGCGGGAGTTTATTCGTCGAAATAAATGAGGCATTGGGTGAACAAGTTGTAAACCTGTTTCGAGGATTTGCAAATATTGAATTAAGAAAAGATATGCAGGGAAAAGACAGGATGATCAAAGCAATGCGATAATTAATTCTTCACGTTCACTGCAACTTTTGCATTATTCTTCTTAGCTGCTTCCAGCACTTTTATAAAGCCTGCATGATAAGAGATCGAATCTGCATTTACCACTACCGTAAGCGTATCATCCGGAAATTTGCGATGTTTATCTAATTCAATTTTCAAAAATGAATCAAGCAGGTACGGAGCCACTTCTCTTTGACCGATATAAACTTTTTGTGCCGCATCAATGGATACCGTTACACTTTGCTTCACCTTCCTGTCCTTCGATCCGCGGGGAGTGTTTACTGTTTTTACATTCGGATTTGCCTGCGTAGTAGTGATCAAAAAGAACATCAGCAAAATGAAAAGGATATCATTCAGTGAATCTGTAAACACTTCCGACTCTGATCTATGTTTTTTTCTAAACTTCATTCTTCAAATGATTAGTGAGTTGGCTCTTGTAATACATCAAGGAAATCCGCTGCAGCAGCTTCCATTTTATTTGATGTCTTGTCTATTTGTGTATTGAGATAGCTCCAGGCAAAATAGGCGATCAACCCGATGACCAGTCCCGTAATTGAAGTAATAAGTTTTGTATAAATACCCTGGGAAACCACATTGATCTCAACTTCATTTGCTTTTTGAATATTAGCAAACAACTGCATTAATCCGATCAGCGTTCCCACAAAACCAAAAATTGGGGCTGCCTTTGAAACAACGGAAAGAATGCCCAGGTTCTTTTCAAGTTTATACATTTCCAGTTGGCCCACATTATCCATACTCTTTTCAATGTTCTCAATTGGCTTGCCCACACGTTGCAATCCTTTGTCTATAATTCGTGCAACTGGGTTATTTGAGTTTTTTGCAAAACTTCTTGCGGCAACAAGGTTACCGCTTACAATATGATCCCTGATAATGTTCATGAAGTTTTGATCTATACGGGAAGCATTTCGAATGGCGATATAGCGTTCTGTAAATACGTAGACGGCCAATAACAGCATGAGAGCAAGCGGGATCATGATCCATCCTCCCATGAAGAGAAGTTCCATAAAACTTATACTGCCATCACTATTGCGATCAACATTAAGAAGACCTGCAACCTTGTTTAACGAGTCGGAAATCTGTAAAAGATCAATCATTTCTTTTTTCTTTGGTTCGTAAAAGTAATGCTACGTAGTTCTAATGAATAGATAACTTTTCAACAACTGTGGATTGAAACGAGAAAAATAATGCCACGTTGTGGAGGCATGTTAAGTTTTGGAGTTCTTTAACAACAATCAATCGATAGCGATATAAAACAGTTAAACTTTCGCAAATAACTACTTTGGAGTAGAACCAGCTGGTTTCATCATCAAGGCTTGTATCTGCTTCATCGTATTTTCCATACCCTGCGCACTTCCATCAAGGAAAATAACATTGCCCTTTCCAAACTCTGCAAAATTCTTGATGGCTTCGGTCCACATACTGAATAGAATTACGTTAGTATCCAGATTGGCTTGTTTCATTTGCTCTGCAGCTTCGGTCATACCCTGCGCTACCTCCATACGGAATAAAGCCACACCTTGTCCCCGAAGTCTTGCTGCTTCTTTCTCTGCTTCTGCAGAGATCTTTATTGCATTACCTTCTGCTTCGGCTGATTTTGTTTTTGTGATCAACAATGCCTGTCCTTCATTCTCTGCTGCCGCTTTCAGGTTATTACTTGCCACCACTTTGCTCATTGAATCAAGGATCACTTTATCAAATGTGATATCATTTATTTGAAGATCCTGTAAATGATAACCCCAATTTTCCAATGAAAGATCAACCTGTTCTTTTACATATTCAACAATTTCTTTTCGAAGACCTAATACTTCTGCCTGTTTTTTTGTCGCAACAAATGAACGGATATTGCCTTCGATCGTTCTGATCAATGCCTGCATAAGATCTCTGTCAGCAATGAATTTGAATGCTACTTTTTTTATTGTTTCTTCATCCGCATTCTGCACAGAATATAAAAGCATACTTTTGAAATAAACATTTGCCTGGTCCTGCGTCACAGCTTGGAACTCCAATTCCACTGAACGATTTTGAATAGACACTCTTTTATGCACAGATTCTATGATGGGCCATTTCATCCGCAGCCCGGGACGAGCTACTCTGCGATATTTGCCAAACATGGTAATAACGCCAATAAAGCCCTGGTTAATGGTATAGAAAGAACCGAAGAAAATAATCAGTACTATCAACGTCCACCAGTACTGTGACCAAAACTGTTGCATATATAATTTTTTGAGGGAGCTAAAGTACCAAGAATTTTAATGGTCAGGGAAATATTTTACAACTGGCTACTAGCAGAAAGGAATAGAACTAACTTTACACAAACCATTTTTTATGTCACGCAGCTCAAAACTATTTATTGGTATACTTAGTTTTTTACCAATAATCCTGCTCCTGGTTCTTCTATTTATGGTCTTCAGTATGTTTCCTACTTTTTTTGAATGGGAAAAATATGAACCGGCGGCGCAGGAAGTCTTCAGTGCTTTTGCTCCGATCTTTATCCTCGGGTTTGGAATGGGCATACTTTCTATTGGCCTGCTTATTTTCTTTATCATGCACCTGTTAAGACACAAAGCATTGGATTCAACTGAAAGAGTTATCTGGATACTTGTTTTCTTGTTTGCAGGGATCATTGGGTATCCTATATATTGGTATATGAGAATTTGGAAAGATGATATCTAGTCATCAGGATTTCTCATTCCAGATGCTAACAAGATGAACCATTGTTTCTACCGCTTTATTCATATCCTGCACACTGATGAATTCAAGTTTTGAGTGTATTGCCTGCTCACCGGCAAATAAATTTGGACAAGGCAAGCCCATAAATGATAAACGACTGCCATCGGTACCGCCACGAATACTTTCCATCTTCAATTTTAAACCAGCCCTTTTAATTGCTTCTTTTGCGTGATCCACTACTTGTGGGTGCAGCAACAATATTTCTTTCATGTTGCGATATTGCTCTGTCACTTTATATTCAAAAGATGCTTTGGGATAAAGCCGCATCAGCTCTTCAATTTGCGTACGCAGGTAATCTTCTTTTTTCTGCAATCCCTTTGTTTCAAAATCACGAATGATAAAATCAATTGTGCATTTTTCTGCAATGCCTTCCAATCTTACAGGGTGAATAAATCCCCTTTTGCCCTCGGTTGATTCCGGTGACAATCTATCTTTAGGAAGTGCTGCCAGGATCTCTCCGGCAATTTTCATTGCATTTATCATCTTTCCCTTTGCATAACCGGGATGTGCTATTACGCCATGAATGATAACTTCTACACCATCAGCACTGAATGTTTCATCCTCAAGACTTCCCGCATTACCTCCATCTAATGTATAAGCAAAGTCAGCACCCAATTTTTTCAGATCAACTTTCTCGGTTCCCCTTCCCACTTCTTCATCAGGTGTAAACAGGATCTTTATTTCGCCGTGCTTTACCCCTTTATTCGTCATTAAAAAATTTGCCAGGTCCATGATCTCGGCCACACCAGCTTTATCATCACTGCCCAGTAACGTTTTTCCTGATGCAGTGATAAGATCATTTCCAATTTGTGTTTGCAAATATGGATAATCACCTGGTTTCAGCACCTGTGTAGTATCATCAGGTAAAACAATATCCTGGCCCTGATAATTATTATGGACAATTGGCTTTACATCTTTACCGCTGCAATCCGGCGCTGTATCCACATGGGCACAGAAACAAATAACAGGGACTTTCTTTTCTGTATTAGATGGAATAGTTGCATATACATAACCCCATTCGTCCATGTGTGCATCAGTTACACCTATTTTTTTTAATTCTTCTGCCAGGATCTTACTCAGAACTTTTTGTTTTTCGGTTGAGGGACTTGTCTTTGAAAGAGGATCGCTTTGGGTATCTATTTGAACATAACGCAAAAATCTTTCTGCTGCGGTGAACTTGTAGTTTTCAAACATACTTTATAAAAATGGACAGCGAATATACGACTAAAGTGGTCAAAGTGAATGGTCTATTTATTAGAGGATTCATATTCACTATTGATGAAAGCTGGGTAGAATTGTTGAAGTATAAGAGTGTCCTTCGGGACTACGTCCGCAAGTTTCAAATAAGCGTTGCTTATTTTCACTTGTGCTCTGGTTAAACTGTGCAAAGAACGATCAACCAGGGCTCAAAAGCCGGTTAACAAATTCAGTTGCAAAAGATGAAATAAGTTTCTACCTTTTATTCCTAACCAAAATCAGCTATTATGAAAAAGCTAATCATCGGCGGCCTCGTCGGAGGCATTCTTGTATTTTTATGGCAAACTCTCTCATGGACCGTACTAGATCTTCATGGTAAAGAATATCAACAAGCTCCTGCGCAAGACACTGTTTTAAATTTTCTCAATAGTCAATTTAGTGAGACTGGCCAATATTACCTTCCCCATGCAAAAGAAGGAGCTAGCTCTGAAGAAATGCAACAAATGCAAAAAGACATGCAGGGAAAACCATGGGCCGTTGTTTCTTATCACAAAGCGTATGACATGAATATGATGACCAATGTCATCAGGGCTTTATTAGCTGCGATCATTTCAGCATTTTTTGTTTGCTGGGTATTGATAAAGCAAACCAATACTTCATTCCTCACTACTTTTCTCAGTTCTCTTTTGATCGGTTTAGTTGGCTACCTGTTCATTCCTTATTCAATGAATATATGGTTCCAGGAACCCGGTGCTGTTACCAATTTTGTAGATGTATTAATAGCGTGGGGGCTTTGCGGGGTTTGGTTGGGATGGTGGCTTAATAGGAAATAGTGGTAAGTTTTAAGTAATAAGTTATAAGAAAGGGTCTGAATTTTTCAGACCCTTTTTACTTCTATTATTTTTTAAGCTTATTACTTAAAACTTAGAACCTATAACTTCCCTCACGGCATTATGATCAGTGGCTTTGGACCAACTATTTCCACCAGTTCAAGATCGAAGATCAATTCTTCACCGGCCAGTGGATGATTTGCATCGAGGATAACAACATCATCTTTTACTTCTGCAATTTTTACCTGGAATTGCTGGCCCGATGCATTGCTCATAACAAGCGGCGTTCCTACTTGCAATTGTATATCTTCAGGAAATTGTGTTTTTGGATAATCAATGATCATTTCAGGATTTTTCTCACCGTAGGCATTATCCGCAGGAATATTTACCGTCTTCTTCTCTCCTACTTTCATACCTGTCACTCCATCATCAAATCCTTTTATCACCATTCCGCTACCCACTTCAAACTCGAGCGGCTCACGACCTTCTGATGAATCAAATGTTTCTCCACTTGTCAGGCGACCATGGTAATGTACTTTTACTTTGTCCCCGTTTTTTACTTGTTGCATGATTAATATTTTTTTGATCAACTTATGAATTTCTAATCACCGTCCCTTGCGTCGCACACTTGTACTCATGTATTTCTGCGGAGCATTAAGAAGACAAAAAGAAAAAATGAGCTTGCAAGTTACTGAAATATCATATGCAACCATACCCATATTAATTCAGGTCTAACTAATAATTTTCCTGAAATTTGGTTATATGAAAAGAATACTATTGGTAAGCAGTGTTATACTGTTAAATTGTCAAATTGTTATTTCTCAAACTTCATTGAAACAATCTAACAATTTAACTCCCGATAATTATCGGGATGAACAATTTAGCCCTCAAGACAAAATCATTCCTGGTGCCGAACGGATCAATGTTTACCTGCCATTAATAAAAGGAAAGAAGGTCGGCATTTTTGCCAACCATACTTCCACAGTAGGCAATGGTCATCTTGTTGACACATTGCAAAAATTGGGAGTTGATATCCGTGTGATCTTCGGACCTGAACATGGTTTTCGCGGCACTATTCCTGATGGAGTTAAGATCGCAGATTATAAAGATGAAAAAACAGGCATACTTGTCGTTTCATTATACGGCGCCAAAAGAAGACCAACAGCTGACGATATAAAAGATGTTGATGTATTGATTTTTGATATCCAGGATGTAGGCACAAGATTTTATACATATATATCTTCTATGCAGGAGTTTTTAGAATTTGCATTGGAGAATCACAAACCTTTGATGATCTTTGACCGTCCTAATCCAAATGGATTTTATGTTGACGGACCCGTGCTTGATCCAAAGTTTAAAAGTTTTGTAGGTATGCAGCCAATTCCTATTAATTATGGAATGACGATGGTTGAGTATGCAAGAATGTTGATGGGAGAAAAATGGCTGAATGAAAAAGCTAATGCAATAGCTGCTTATAATATAACCACTGAACCAACAGCAGACACTCCGTTTCATGTTCAGTTCATCAAATGCCAGAACTATACACATAAAAGCAAATATGTGTTGCCGGTAAAACCATCACCGAATTTGCCTGATATGCAATCCATTTATCTTTATCCATCTACTTGTTTATTCGAAGGCACTGCATTAAGTGAAGGCCGTGGCACGGATAAACCATTTCAATACATTGGTCATCCTGATCTGCCAAAGAATCTATTTTCATTTACACCAAATCCAAATCAAGGCTCAAAAAGTTCAAAACATTTTGGAAAAGTTTGTTATGGTTGGAACCTTGGAGGTACAGTAGAAGAAGTAATGAAAAAAGTAGATGGCAGAATTCAATTGAAATGGTTGATCGAAGCTTATAAATTATTTCCTCAAAAGGATAGTTTCTTTTTGAGATCAAATTCTTTTACTCGTCTATCAGGCACTGATGTTTTGATGCAGCAGATTAAAGATGGTAAAAGCGAGGAAGAAATTAGAAAAAGCTGGGAACCTAAATTGAGTGAATTTAAAGTGGTGAGAAAAAAATATTTATTATACGAAGATTTTGAATAAATTTCAGATATAAAACTAAAGTTTATGACAACCGAAACCAACCCAACGCCAACTCCCGCTGCATCCGGTATGGATGGAAAAACGATCGCTATCATTAGTTATTTTACCTGGATCGGCTGGATCATCGCTTTTGTATTGTATAATAGTAATAAATCGCAGTTAGCTGCGTATCATTTGAGACAAACATTAGCTCTTATGATCCTTAGCATCCTGGTTTATATAGTTCAAATAATGTTGCTCTTTATTCCTTTCCTTGGCTGGGCCGTTGCCATTTTATTATGGATTGGCCTCGTTGTGCTGTGGGTATTGGGATTGATCGCAGCTATCAACAATGAGGAAAAGCCAATGCCCGTTATTGGACCTATGGCACAGGACATGTTTAAGGGCATTAAATAAATTGATTTCTATACTTAGTTTGTCAAAACTGTTCAGAAACCTGAGCAGTTTTTTAATGGTTTGCCTTTAAGAAAATTATCTTCGCAGCAATGAGTTATTACAAAGACCTGAGACTCGTTTTTATGGGTACACCTGAGTTTGCCGTTGCATCACTCGAAGCATTGGTGAAAGCAAAGTGTAATATCGTTGGAGTTATTACCGCTCCCGATAAACCCGCTGGTCGCGGAATGAAAGTGACAGAAAGTGCTGTAAAGAAATATGCTGTTCGTCATCATCTAAAAGTTTTACAACCAGAGAAATTAAAGAACCTCGAATTTCTGGAAGAACTCAGATCATTAAACGCAGATCTGCAAATTGTTGTTGCCTTCCGAATGTTACCTGAATCGGTTTGGAATATGCCGCCACTTGGCACTATTAATCTTCATGGTAGTTTATTGCCACAATACCGCGGTGCAGCGCCAATCAACTGGGCAGTTATAAACGGAGAAAAAGAAACAGGTGTAACAACTTTTAAACTCAAGCATGAAATAGATACAGGAAACATTTTAATGCAGGAAAGTTTTCCGATTAATGAAAATGAAACTGCCGGTGACGTACATGATAAAATGAAGGAGATCGGTGCAAGGGTTTTGGTGGAAACGGTGAAAGGGATCGCTGATGGGACATTAGCAGAAAGTCCACAGTCCACAGTCCACAGTCCACAGAATGCTGAGACCGCCTCACAACTCACAACTCACAACTCACAACTCAAGCATGCTCCCAAAATTTTCACTGAAACCTGCAATATAGATTGGCGAAAGTCTATTGATGAGATCCAAAACCTTATTCGTGGCCTTTCTCCTTTTCCCGGAGCTTTTACTGAACTCGGCGATAAAACGATCAAAATATTTCGCAGCGAAAAAGAGCTTTCATTGCCTACTTCAAAACCGGGAAGATGGGAATCAGATGGAAAAACATATTTGAAATTTGCCGCAATAGATGGATATATCCTTTTAAAAGATATTCAACTCGAAGGAAAGAAAAGAATGCTGATCGAAGATTTTCTGAGAGGTTATCGATTTGGATGATCAATCTCTTTCATTAATTATTTTTTCAGCTATTAAAAGATCCATTGGCTTTGTTATTTTGATATTATTTTCTTCTCCTTCAACCAGCGTTACTTTCAAACCATAAGCTTCCACCACAGTAGCTTCATCCGTAAACTTTTCTTTGTAATCAATTTTGAAAGCCGGCAGTAAGATCTTACTGTGAAAAGTTTGAGGTGTTTGCACCAGCATCACTTTATTTCTGTCAATAGCGTCGTTACTTTCCTCCTGAACTATTCTTACACTATCCCTGCTGGTAATAACAGGAATTGCGGTTCCAGTTTCCACTGCACTCGCATAACAACGATGGATAAGATTTTCTGTCAATAAACATCTTACTCCATCATGCACAAAAATTATTGAATCATCTTCTACCAATTGCAACCCATTTTTTACTGATTGAAATCTTGTATCTCCACCGGCCGTGATCCTGATCTTTTCCTTATCAAAATATGCATCGATGATCTCCTGGCCCATATCAGTGAAGTCAACCGGCAGCACCAATATTATTTGTATATCAGCAAATGCATTTAAAAAGGTTTGAAGAGAATAATAAAGGACTGGTTTGCTATTTACCAATATAAATTGTTTCGGCACCGTTCCCTCCATTCTTGTTCCAGATCCTGCTGCAACTATTATCGCATACTTCTTCATGCTGCAAATAACTGTGATTTAGTTGAAATAAAAAATCCTCTCGCCTAAGGCGAGAGGATCAAATTTTATAGCTACTTCCTACGCTTTTGATTTCTCTTCCTTTCCTTCCTTCCCTTGCTTTAAAGTAAACCTGATCTTTTGATTTTCTTTATCAAGGTCAGCGATCAAAACATCGCCTTGTTTAACCTGCATAGAAAGTATTTCTTCTGCAAGCGGATCTTCAAGATATTTTTGAATTGCCCTGTGTAACGGTCTTGCACCAAATTGCTGGTCATAACCTTTCTCAGCAATAAAAGCTTTTGCCTCTTCAGTCAGTTCCATACTGAAACCAAGATTGCTCAGGCGTTTCATTACATTCTTCATCAGGATATCGATGATTTGGAAAATATGATCCCTTGTAAGTGAGTTAAAGATCACCACATCATCGATCCTGTTCAGAAACTCTGGAGAGAAAGTACGCTTTAAAGCTTTTTCAATAACTGCCTTGTTACTTTCATCCATGTTCTGCGTTTTTGCAGCAGTAGCAAAACCAACGCCATCACCAAAATCTTTTAACTGGCGAACTCCAATATTTGACGTCATGATGATCATACTGTTCTTGAAATCAACTTTTCTTCCAAGACCATCAGTAAGCTGTCCATCATCCAGCACTTGTAGAAGAATATTATAAATATCAGGGTGAGCTTTTTCAATTTCATCCAACAAGATCACACAGTAAGGCTTGCGGCGGACTTTTTCTGTTAACTGACCACCTTCTTCATAACCCACATATCCCGGAGGTGCGCCGATCAAACGGCTTACCGTGAATTTCTCCATGTATTCACTCATATCAATTCTTATCAGCGAATCCTCACTATCGAACATATACCTTGCTAATGCTCTTGCCAACTCTGTTTTACCAACACCGGTAGGTCCGAGGAAAATGAAAGTACCGATCGGCTTCTTTGGATCTTTCAATCCTACACGGTTTCTCTGTATTGCCTTTACTACTTTAGCTATGGCCTCTTCCTGGCCAACGACCATATTTTTCATATCGTCAGCCATACGGCGAAGTTTCTCAGTTTCTGCTTGCACCATTCTTTTCACCGGAATTCCTGTCATCATACTTACCACTTCGGCTATCTCTTCTTCACCAATCGGGTATTTTTTATGCTTGCTTTCTTCTTCCCATTCATTTTTTGCTTTCTCTAATTCTTCTGCTAATCTTTTCTCCGTATCACGAAGAGAAGCTGCTTCTTCAAACTTCTGGCTTTTTACCACTTTATTTTTTTCATTCTTTACATCTTCTATTTTCTTTTCAAGATCAAGAATATTCGGTGGTACGTTGATGTTTTTCAAATGCACTCTTGCTCCCACCTCATCCATCACATCAATTGCTTTATCAGGAAGCAAACGATCTGTCATATAACGATCACTCAATTTTACACAAGCATCAATTGCTTCTACTGAGTAAGCCACATTGTGATAATCTTCATACTTACTTTGAATATTGGTAAGTATCATGATCGTTTCTTCCACTGAAGGAGGTTCAACCATCACTTTTTGAAAACGACGATCCAAGGCACCATCTTTTTCAATATACATTCTGTATTCATCGAGAGTAGAAGCACCGATACATTGTAATTCGCCTCTTGCCAAAGCTGGCTTGAATATATTTGAC
>DATDCP010000145.1:0-9958 GCA_036524255.1 Chitinophagaceae bacterium | reverse complement strand
CCAGCATCTTGCCGGAGCTATTAAATGGGCATTAACAAAATGATCAATTCATCAGTAATAAATTAATAAGCAAAGATTGATAAAAAAAGAAAGCATCTGTTGACAACAAGAGAAGTTTGTAACATTGGCAATTTTGCTTACCAGGTAAAACGGCCCTTAAAATGGGATCCCAAAAAAGGGAGTTTAAAATGATGCAGAAGCCAATGCTTTGTTAGGAAGACCCATGCTAAATGAATGGGCAATAAAAATGTAGTTGCAAATTAATCAATGGCATTAGGTAAAACTATCAAACGTGAATTGGAGGTTGCATTTTCAAAACACTCTCAACCTATTTGGTTCAGGATTTTGAAATATATTTTATTAGCCGTTACCCTGTTCTTTTTCTGGGGCACCAAATTACTCTGGATCATCTTACTCATTACGTTTGCTTTTGCCATGCTATTACATTTTTGGTACCGGTATAAAACGAATGGCTGGACAAAAAGTTATGGCCTTTGGAAACATGATAAGGACAGAACTTGAGGATCATCACTCCATGACGAAATATTGAATGAACAGAGATGCAAAATCGGACACTAACAAATCTTTACTCAAACTTTTGCTGAATGGATCTGGCAACGGCACCGGATAATGTGTAAGATAAAAAGGTCGGCTTAGGTCTTGTGAATTGGCGAGAATAATAAAAGTGAGATCTTTTTGTGGGATCTTTATCAGCAGTGTTGAATAACCATACCACCAACCGGTATGCCATATAATTTTTAATCCTTTATAATCTTTCACAAACCAGCCGAGACCATACTGTATTGTTTTTCCTTTCGGTGTAACATAAGGAGTGAAAACATCTTGCCATGTTCCAGGCTTTAAAAACTTTCCTTCATCAATAGCGATGGAATATTTAGCCAGGTCGGCTACACTGCTCATGATCCCTGCTGCAGGACTGAATCCATACTTCATTTGTATTGGCGCTATCTGTTTTCCCTGCCAATTATAAGGCGGCGCCACTTTTGTCAAAAAAGAATCTTTGTTATAACCTGTCAATTTAAAATTTACGCTATCATCTGTACTTGGTACAGTATTGCTTATTTCCAATGGGGTAATGATATTCTTCATCAATAATTCTCCAAAACTTTCTCCTGATGCTTTTTCAATTACTTTACCCAAACGTCCATACCAGTCACCATTATATCTGAATTTATAACCCGGTTTATAACCATTAAGCCAGTTACCGCTTGCAGTATGCGTTAACAGGTGTTTTACTTTTATACGGGGATCACTCCCCCACCTTCCACCTAAATTGACTCCGTATTTTTCAATAGGGTCATCAAGACTTAGTTTTCCCTGTTCCACTAATTGCATAAGAATGATGGATCCAAAAGTCTTAGTGATGGACGCCAAATGATAAACTGTGTTCTCATCCGGCTTGATTTGTTTTTTTATATCCGAAAAGCCTAAGCCGCCTCTCACCACCAGTTTTTTTTCATTAACGATACCAATTGCAATAGAAGGAATGTGATAGTGATCACGTAACTCTTCCAGTTTCTTTTCAAATGCAGCAATATTCCCGGTGCTCCACATATCATCAGCAGCAGTAACCGGTTCATCAGTATGGGAAAGTTTTGGCACAGAACTGCAGCCAATCGCTATGCAGCAAGAAATAATGATCAAAGTTTTATTCATGTGATATAGCTGGTAAAAAGCATTAAAGATATACGAATAATGTTGGCGAATACAGCTTTAAGCTTCATCATCGATTGAGTTTTTTACAGCAATGAAAAATATTCTATTTCTTCTCGCTTTCGTCCCTGCTTACCGGTTGGTAGTAAAGAGAAAATAATAATATTTCCTTGCAAAAATCCCATTTTCTTAATTCTGAGAAAATGGATTTTTGTTTTATTGAAGTCATTGTTTGACATTAATTTCTCCAAGCAACGAATTCCATAAGTTGCAGAGCTAAAGTGTTCGATCAAACATTGAAAAATATTTATTGACAATAGGAACAATTAATAACATTGAGACCGTACTGGCACAATTTTTATCCCTGTTTAAATGTTCTCTTCATGGGGTGCTTTCCGAAAGGGGGCTGAGATCACACCCATAATACCTGATCTGGACAATGCCAGCGAAGGGAGGGAGAATACGAGGCTCCGGGTAACACCGGAGCTTTTGTTTTTCCCGTCTGTGCTTGGTCTCACCCAGACAACTTTAAAATGATAACGTTCAGCCATAAACAATTACTAACAATGCAACGTTATTTTCGTTCGTGTGGTCATTGGGCAAAAATGAATATGAGATCGACAATCGCCGGGTTTATTGTCTTAGTTTTTACTTCCTTGTCTTTTTGTTGTAAAAAAGATATTGCAGGAAACGAATCCGATCTATACGGTACCTGGGTGAAAGGTTCTAATTCCGGAGATACTTTATGGTTTATGAAAAAGAACGGGCAGAATGTTATGCGGGTACCTGACTCTTTCAATCCTACTATGGCCGCTTACTCTGAAAAAGAGTATCGGCTTAATGGAGAAGCATTGAGCATAAAGTCATTTGCGCCTACATCACAGGAGTATTTTCAAATTGAAAGTTTTAAATGGACATATCCCGGTAAAGAATTTACGATAACAAACAGCCAGCTTTTTATATTTATGTCTTCAATTATACCTTATAAGTATAGAAAAATTTAAGCTCGTCTGTTGTTAGATTTATTCAATAAAATATTTTCAAAGCTGTAAATTGTATTTAAAATCAATTTTGATCCTAATGTGTGTATTCTAAAATTACATTAAGTTGAAAAATATTTTATTTGTCGTAGTCCTCTTTACTTTTTTAAAAACCTCCGGGCAAAATGCTAACGAAGAATTTGATGGTCATAAATGGGAAGCACCTTATGTATTGGATACTTTAAAAGGATGGGGAATTGAACGTTTCCTGATACCTATTTCATTTGCACCCTCCATAGCGTATAAAGGTGTTGAAGATATCAGGTTTACTCCAGGCTGGGCTAAAAAAGCAACAAATGAATATTGGAGCTATGCATTTTTATGGTATTTAGACGGCAAACCGGCATTCGATGCTAAGACAATTGAAAATAATTTAAAAGCTTATTATACCGGTCTTATTAAAGCCAATACTGATTCAAGTAAAATTGCTGATAAATTATTTCCTGTTACGTCTTCAATAAATTCAAGAGCTACGGAAAAAGGAGATCTGAAAACTTTCGAAGGTTCGGTTACTATGCTGGATTATATGAGTAAGCAACCGGTCACTTTAAATGTTGTAATACATATAAGATCCTGTGCAGGGAAAGATAAAACATTCGTCTTCCATGAAATATCACCTATGTCCTATTCTGATGATGTATGGAAAAGATTGCATCAACTTTGGATCAACTTTAAATGTAATAAAGAGTAAAATCCATTTAACCCAAGTGGATCTTCTGACCAATAACAAAAAGAATGATATTATATTATTAGTATCCCCCAAAATAGTTATTGTTTTCCCTTTCGACATAATTTAATTTTAAAAAAGTAATTCTAAATTATTATATCGTATCCCCATCTTTCGAGAAAATGACATAAATCTACAAATACAATTAAAGGAAACTACTTGTGCTTCCTAACATAAAGTGTTTGTAAAGAAAAAGGTTATCAGCTACGCTATTAAATTTAAAAAATATGCATATCAATCTTCCATCCAGAAGGGAATTTATCAGAAATTCTTCCATGGCTGCTTCGCTGTTACTTTTATTAGGTACAGGTGGATGTGAATCAATTTTAGATCAGATCAAGAACAGGCCGATAAGACGAAGGATAAATCCCTCGTCAACTGATTCTCTAGCAGATCTCCAGGTGTATAAAGATGCGATCTTGCAAATGAAGAGTTTGCCTTCGTCAGATAAACGAAGTTGGTGGGCACAAGCTCGCATTCATGGTAATTTGGCTGATCCGCCGATATGTGCAAATGCTGGTACATACAACTTTAATTTATGCCAACATGGACACTGGTTCTTTCTACCCTGGCACCGTGCTTATCTCGGTCATCTTGAACAGATATGTCGTAAGCTGACAGGAGTAAAACAATTTGGTTTGCCATATTGGAATTGGGGGCTTAACCGAAGCGTACCATCTGTTTTTTGGGGTAACAATTCAAATGCGTTATTTGAATCCTGCAGAGGCGTTGGCCCGGGTGACACACTTCCTGCAGGGATATATAGCACTTCAACCTTAGATTCGATCATGAACGAGCCCAACTTCCTGGTGTTTGGAAGCGGGTATCCATCTTCCGATCCGCGAATACCAAAAGGCCAGGGACAACTTGAATCAAATCACGGATCTGTACATGGATTTACTGGTGGTTTTATGGGCGCAGGAGGCTCGGCCTTTGATCCGATTTTTTATACCCACCATTGTATGATCGATTATATGTGGTATGAATGGAACGTGAACAAAGGTTTTGATAATCCAAGTGATCCTTTATGGTTTGATCATAAATGGACAAATCATTTTGTAAATGGGGATGGTGACCCTGTCGAAACACAGGTAGGATTAACCGTTTTATGGCCGGTATTTTCATACCAGTACGAGCCAAGCCAGATAGGGAGTTTTAATGCCAAAGATGTTTTAGTACAAAAAAGCAAAAAAGATCTTGAAGATCTTAAGAAAAGATTGGAAAAAGGAGCCGCAATTGAATTGAAGACAAAAAAAACAATTCCTTTCAGCCGCGGTGAGATATTATTTGCAAAAAGAAGTTTAACCAGGCAAACCGAAATATCTATTTCAGAATTCATTAGCCTGGTGAAAGATGAGAGTAAGGACAAAGTATTATTGAATATCGGCTTTGCTGATTTTCCACCAAGTAATGATTTTTTTGTACGGGTATTTATAAATATGCCTGAAGCAAATGCAGATACACCTCCAGATGATATTCATTATGCTGGTAGTTTTTCTTTCTTTGGTGCTACCGGTACCAAAGCTCATAACGATCATAATCACAAGCCACTTTACCTGGTGGACCTATCCCCAACTCTTGTGAAAATGAGAAAAGCAGGTATATTAAGTGAAAAAGAAAAATTAACAATACAATTGGTGACAATACCAGTAGCACCCAACAAAGTCATTGGAGAAGAAATGTTAACTTTAGAAGAAATCAGTATACTGGTTGGAGAAACGAATGTTGTGCAAAAAAAGTGAAATAATACCTCTTCTGTTTTTGAAAGAATTATTAAGAGGAATAGAGAAAAGATCAATAAATAGATCAGCCGCTTTTTTATTGGCTGGTTTATTTTTTTTTAACAATGAGACGTGTAAAAATAATAGCCAGGATAACTCAACGAAAATTGTGGCGGGGGATACTATTCATTTGTCTTCCCTTCAACCGATTGCTTACTATCAGATAAATAATTCATTGTTGAAAGATCGTCCTGAAGTTCTTCAACTTCAGCAAACGTCAGACAACAAGAAACAGGCTTTTTTTCTTGTAAATGTTTACCTGACAGATTCAGATACAGATATTCTAATTGGCAATTTCTCATCTTATCCTGCAAACAGTACTGAAAACTTTTTGTTTCGAATCGATAAACCGCTTAGAGATCTAAACGACAAGCTTTCCGAAACAGAAAAAGCAAATAAAAAGATTCAGTTAAAATTTTTGCTTGAGCAAAAAGAGAAAAGCAATGACACTCGCATAACCATATCCCAGATCAAGTTTATTCAAAAGCTAGCTAAGTAGTTTTTTTAGGTATTGTTGATCAAATAAAGCAAATTGAAGGTTAAAGCTTTCATCGATTCAATAACAATCCTCCGCCATCCACTCATTAAAACTCGTCTACCAAAAGAATGATAATGGTTCATTATTCTCATCATTTCATCTTTGTATTCAATCGTCGCCTCATCATCGCCCTGATAAAAAACATTATCGAATGATGGCTATGCACGAATAAACATTTTTATTTTGATCTTTTAAATCTTAAACAAATGAATTCAGAAACAGTATTACAAGCTAATCCCAACAAAGCATTATGGGAAAAAGGTGATTTCACACAGATCGCAGATACCATGCGTGAAAGTGGTGAGGCCTTAGTAGCAAAACTTGGAATTACCAAAGGTCTTCATGTTCTTGATCTTGGGTGTGGTGATGGAACAACAGCAATTCCGGAAGCAAAACTCGGTGCCGAAGTTTTAGGTATTGACATTGCAGCTAACCTGGTTGAAGCAGGAAACAACCGTGCAAAAGAATTTGGACTTACAAACATTATTTTCCATGAAGGTGATGCGAAAAATCTTGTCGGGTTAAAGGACGATGATTTCGATCTTGTTGTAACCATCTTTGGTGCTATGTTCGCGCCAAAGCCATTTGATGTAGCAAGTGAAATGGTACGTGTTACTAAGCCCGGCGGAAGTATCGTTATGGGCAACTGGATACCCGGCGATCCAACTCTTGTGGCACAGATATTAAAGATCAGCTCTTCTTATACTCCACCGCCACCTGAAGGTTTTGTGAGTCCTATGTTGTGGGGAGTGGAGGATCATGTGATCGAACGCTTCGGTAATGCAGGTGTGGCAAAAGAAAATATATCGTTCAAAAAAGAAACATTTACGTTCAATGCGCCATATTCACCATTAGAATTTGTTCAAACTTTCAAGAATTTTTATGGACCTACAATGAATGCTTTCGAAGCAGCTGAAAAGAACGGAAAAGCTGACAACTTGCAACGTGAACTGGAAGAATTATTTAATAGCCAAAACAAAAGCGGAGCAAATGATATCACTTCTATACCGGCTACGTTTTTATTGGTGACTGTGAAAGTGTAACAAGAGTTTTACTCGGATAAAGGCCACGTTTTTCGCAGTGTTCAATAAAATACTTTAAATGTAATAAAGAGTAAAATCCATTTAATCCTCGTGTCAACATGCAACAATCAAAAGCCATCCCGCAATCTCGGAATGGCTTTGATATTTCACCTGGAGATCATAAATTTTTATCTCAATAACCCTGGTTTTGGATCATAAGATTATTTGCCTGCATTTCAATTTCTGGAATAGGTATTACAAACCTGAAATTACCTGCGGGGAGTGATGCACCTGTTGAAGTGGGTGCATCAGTTCCTATACGTTGAACCGCTAATCCTCTTCGTTTAAGATCCCAAAACCTGTGACCCTCAAATGCAAGTTCTTTAAACCTTTCTAATATTATCGCATCAATCGCTTCAGTCTTGGAAGTAAATGTTACAGGTACATAACTATTGATCCTTGCTGCTCTTAGATCATTTATATCAGATTCAGCACTATTAGCACCTGTAAAGTTTCCTAGCTCAGCTCTTGCCTCAGCCCGGATCAAATACATCTCTGCTGTTCTGAATACTTTAGCATCGGCTACATTTTCTCCCGAAGTACCATAAGCGGTGCCGGCATATTTTGTGATCAATCGTGATTGCCTGTTAGCGGCAGTAAGCAGCGGTTCGCTCTTCATGTAAGAAGAGAACCTGATATCATTTGCCTGGTCATAACTATCCCACAATTTGGATGAGGGGATCCAAAATACGGTTCCAATAGTAGTTGCATTTGCAGATGTATTACGATAAGTGGAACCAGCCTTCGTCTGTACTGTTCCCTGGAGATAGGGATTATTAGTTGGTGATCTTTTTAATCGGAATGCTAATTCATTTGTATTTGCATCTGTCCATATCCCATTAAAAGAAGCTCGTGGTGACAGTGGAATCGCACTAATGTACTCAGTACTGTAAGTAACCGCATTTTGCCAATCTTTCTTGTACAATGCGATCCTTGCCTGCAGACCACTTACAGCAAGCCTGGTTGCCCTGTTGATGTCTGTAAGATTATTGGGCAATAATGGTTTTGCTTCATTAATGTCTGCGTCCATTTTTTGAAAAAAGGTAGTCATCTTGTCTCTTGCGATCGCTCCTAAAGATGGAGTGACCACATAAGGCATTGCCATTCCATCAGGTTCATAATTTCCACTGTAATATCTAAACAACTCAAAATGACAAAAAGCTCTTATAAATAGTGCTTCAGCTTTAAGTTTCACCTTTAGTGTATTGTCACCAGGCCGGGTGGAATCGGCTGCAGGAAGGGCAGCTAATACTCTATTTACACGGTCTATGATGGGATAGTATGATCCAATGGCTGTATAAAGGTCCCTTATCACTATATCCGCTGCACCGTACTGCCACTCATGAGTAGTAATAGAATTGTAAAACTCTCCCGATGTTTTTAGTTCATCAGATAATTCACCATTCATAAGATTTCCCATTTCTATTTGCATACCAGCGTAGGCCCCGATGATAGCACTTTCATTATTTTCTACTGTCTTCAATGCTTTACTGGCATCGAGAAAATCGGTTTCCTGTATCTCTGTCAGCTTTTTGCAGGAAAACATAGTAAGTAATAAAAAAGCTGAGAGAAAAAATTTATATGCGTAGTTCATCACAATAGGTTTTAATTTAATTAATACAACCATTAAAAGTTAATGTCAATGCCGGCAACAATCATTTTTGGATTGGGATATTCACTCAGACTAATATTATTATTGTCCTCCGGATCAGGACCACGCCATGGACTCCAGAGCGCAAGGTTCTGGCCTTGTACATAAAACCTGGCAGATTTTATAATGCGTGTTCCTTTTATGTTGACCTCTGGTATCTGGTAGGCTATTAGTAAATTTCTAAACCGAAGGAATTTTGCATCCTGCAGATCAGCAGAGGTAAAGTCACGATCATAAAGTGAACTTTGATAGTAGGCATTATCTCCCGGCTGACGCCATTGTTGTGTCAGAAGCCTTGCTGATTGGTTAACGGCAGATGCATAAGCTGGTGTGCCTCTTGTGACCCAACTTTCAATATTATTATTTCTCACAACATCAAACTGGTAAGAGAAGAATGTTGAGATCGATAGACCATGAATACGGAATTCAAGATTGAAACCTCCTATATGCTTAGGCATAAAGGTGCCGAAATTTGCAAACTTACCTGCCTGGCCAATATCGGTTGTGGTCTTACCATCCTGCGTTTCATACAGAGGCCTGCCTGTTTGAGGATCGGCACCTAAATAATGTTCATCATAATGAGAACCATATGGTAATCCTTCTTTAATTAAAAAAGTGCCTGTAACATACTCATTAACTAATCCCAGGTCTTCGATCTTATTTTCATTTATTGCGTGGTTCCAGGTAAGCGTAAGAGCCATGTCTCTCTTTTGTATGAAGTCAACGCCTGCTACGAATTCAATTCCCGTATTACTCATTACCCCGGCATTAATAGTAGCTGTCGTAAAACCGCTTTCACGGGGAAGAGGTTGACTTACGAAAAGATCAATTGTTTTATTTTTATAAAGATCTACACTTAATCTTGCACGGTTTGTCCAGAAACCAAGGTCTACTCCAACATTTGCTTTCTGAATTGTCTCGATCTTTAGATCAGGATTACCCGGAGTAGTAGGCACCTGGCCGGAAATAGTTGAGCCTGCATAAGCATTTGTTCCATACGCCGGAACCTGCGGACTTAAATAATTAGTAACTGTTGTTATTGTACTTGTATTTAATGTTCCATAAGTACCGGTAGGTATACTTCCTATATTAGGTACCGATCCATAAGACAACCTGAGTTTCAGATCAGACAGCCACTTTTGCTCGTTGATAAAGCTTTCTGAAATTGCATTCCAGGCAAAGCCTACGGACCATGTTGTCACCTCTTTATTCTCCGGGTTCAGGATCCTTGAAGTACCATCTCTTCTGATCGTTCCAGTAATTGTGTACTTATTATCATAAGTGTATCTGCCCGATCCAAAGAATGACCTGATCCCATATCCTGTTTTTGCACTGGATGAGGTCTGAGGATAAGTAGTTTGTCCTGATGCTACAGGAAGTGCACCCGCCCCCTGGCCAGTAAATGGAAGTCGCGGATCTAAATTATACAAGGTAAAGCCTAAGGCTTTTTGATAAGCCCTGATCG
>DATDCP010000144.1:0-4680 GCA_036524255.1 Chitinophagaceae bacterium | reverse complement strand
AAAAAGGTGTTTTCGGGAAAAGAATATCTTTTTTATTACCTGATCTTTTTGTTCATCTTATTTGGCCTTTTGCGAAGAGCTTTTGCAAAATATTTTTATGATCTGTTCCGGGTTTTTTTTAAAACCACTCTAAAACAAAGGCAAACACAGGAACAATTGCTTCAATCCTCTTTGGCTTCGGTGTTTATGAATAGTTTCTTTGTATTATCGGCCGGGATATATGTAAACTTCCTTCTTCAATACTTTCACCTTGTAATTTCTGAAAACTTCTGGTTACAGTATGTTTATTGCATAGGAGGGTTGGCGGCTATTTATTTGGTAAAGTTTATTGGGTTAAAAATCACTGGTTGGTTGTTTAACGTTAGCAATATCACAGATTCCTACATCTTCATTGTTTTTATCATTAATAAGATGATGGGCATATTTCTTCTGCCTTTTTTGCTTTTATTGGCATTTGCAAACGATCCTTTGTATAGCTCAGCCATGTTTATTTCATGGGTTGGCTTAGGTTTGCTTCTTATTTATAGGTTTATTTTATCGTACAGCGCAGTACGTAAAGAGGTAAAGCTCAACTCATTTCATTTCATTTTATATATTCTTGGATTCGAGGTTATACCCCTTTTGCTGATTTACAAGCTGTTATTGATTATTTTTTAAAAAAAACTCATTAGCTTTGCAAACAATTTAGCCGCACTTGTATGGTAAAAAACGGGAAAGCTGACACCTCAGCTAAACATGTGAAAAAGATTTTAGTTACCCAACCCAGGCCTGAAAGCGATAAATCGCCGTACTATGAGCTTTCAAGAAAATATAGTCTTGAACTCGATTTCCATCCTTTTATCCGTCTTGAAGCGATCCCGGGAAAAGAATTCCGCAAGCAGAAAATAGAGATTCAGAACTATACTGGAGTAATTTTTACCAGCCGGAACGCCATTGATCATTTTTTTCGCACTTGCGAAGAGCTTAAAGTAAGCGTATCTCAGGATACAAAGTATTTCTGCATTACAGAAGCTGTAGCATTATATCTTCAAAAATTTATTCTTTACAGGAAGAGAAAAGTTTTTTACGGGGCTGATGGTTCGAATAAAAGCCTGTTTGATGTAATCAACAAACATAAAAGCAATGAAAAATTTCTTTATGTATGTTCAGAAAATCAGCAGGATAACGAGATCGTCAATTGGTTGAAAAATAATAGCTGCGAATTTGTACTGGGCTTTATGTACCGCACCCGCAGCAATGATGTAAAGATGCTCCTTGAGCAAAAAGAATATGATGTGATCTGTTTCTTTACTCCAAGTGGCGTTAAAAGTCTTTTTGATAACCTTCCGAAGTTTAGGCAAAATGGAACTGTAATAGGAGCTTTCGGAAGCAATACGATGAGAGCTGTCGAAGAATCAGGACTGAAACTTGATATAAAAGCACCGCAACCACAAACTCCAAGTATGGTAGCTGCTTTAGAACAATTTATCTTATCAAGTAAGAAAAAGTAAAAACGAGTTTGGTAAAATAATTGAAGGTACTGATGAAGTGCCTTTTTTTATTTCCTTATCTAAAGACGAACTTCAAGTTTTAATTTATTTCATGCATCAATTCACAAATAAACTTATAGATGAAACTAGTCCTTACTTGCTTCAGCATGCTCATAATCCTGTAAACTGGTTTCCCTGGAGTGATGAAGCATTGGATAAAGCAAGAAGGGAAAACAAGCCTATTCTTGTCAGCATAGGTTATTCAGCCTGCCATTGGTGTCATGTAATGGAGAGAGAAAGTTTTGAAGATGAAGAAACGGCCCGTCTTATGAACGAGCATTTTGTTAATATTAAAATTGATAGAGAAGAAAGACCCGATCTCGATCACATTTATATGGATGCTGTGCAGGCAATGACCGGGAGTGGCGGCTGGCCATTAAATGTTTTTCTTACACCTGCTGCGAAACCATTTTACGGAGGTACATATTTCCCTCCAAAACGAGCATTTAATCGTCCTTCGTGGCAAGAAGTGTTGCTCGGAGTTACCGAAGCTTTTACCCAAAGAAGAAATGAAATTGATGCCCAGGCGGAAAATCTAACTGAACATCTTTTACAGTCAAATGCTTTCGGCATTTCATCTCAGGGAGAAATGAATGTTTTTACAAAAGAAAAGATCAATGAAGTGTTTGAAAATATCATGAAAAACGCTGACAAAAAATGGGGTGGCTTTGGAAAAGCACCAAAATTTCCCCAGTCTTTTGTTATTCAATACCTGTTGCGTTTTTTTTATGCAACTGAAAATAAAGAAGCATTAGAACAAGCGTTGTTAAGTATTGATAAAATGATTGATGGCGGTATTTATGACCAGGTCGGGGGTGGTTTTGCAAGGTATTCAACCGATACGGAATGGCTGGTACCACACTTTGAAAAAATGCTTTATGATAATGCATCACTCGTTTCAGTTATCAGTGAAGCATACCAAGTAACTAAGGATAAGCGATACAAAGAAGTAATTGAAGAGACCGTCCAATTTGTTCAAAGAGAAATGAAGCATCCTGAAGGAGGATTTTATGCTGCCTTAGATGCTGACAGTGAAGGAGTGGAGGGGAAATTTTATGTTTGGGACCATGCAGAAGTAGCTGAACTTTTAAAAGAAGATGCAATTATCTTCTGTGATTTTTTTGATATAAAGCCGGCTGGGAATTGGGAAGGAAAAAATATTTTACAGAGAAAGAAAAAGGAAGAGATCTTTTGTAGTGAGAAAAATATTTCACTGGAAGAATTGCAAAGAATAATTCAAAAAGGGAAACATGTCCTACTTGAAAAAAGAAATGAAAGAATTAGACCGCAAACAGATGATAAAATTCTTTTAGGATGGAATGCATTAATGAATACAGCGCTTTGCAAAGCGTTTGCAGCCACAGGAAATGAATCTTTCAAAAAATTAGCAATAAACAACATACAGTTTTTGCTAAGTAAGGTATCAAACAATAACACTATTGACTTTTTTCATAGCTGGAAAAATAACCTTGGCAAACAACCCGCCTTTCTTGATGATTATGCCTTTTTAATCCAGGCCTTGATCCAGTTGCAGGAAATTACTGGCGATACAAATTATCTTGAAAAAGCTAAAATAATAACTGAACAAGTGTTGAAAAGTTTCAATGATCCAGCTACTAATTTTTTCTTTTACACTAATACTAACCAAGCCGACGTTATAGTAAGGAAGAAGGAGGTTTATGACGGAGCACAACCTTCAGGTAATGCTGTAATGGCTGATAACTTGTATAGGTTGGGATTATATTTTGATGAAAGCAGTTTGAAGGAGAAAAGTGTTAAAATGATAAGTTCTTTAGGTAATGCTATCGTTCGTTATCCGACTTCTTTTGGTACCTGGGCCTGTATTCTTTTAGAGATTTCAATCGGAACAAATGAGATCGTTGTTATCTCAGAGGAATCACAGCGTATTCTGACTCAGGTTCTTAAAGAATATATTCCTCATAAAGTAATAATGTCGGGAACTGATGGAAGCAACTCTTTTCCGTTATTATCCGGTAAAGAAAAAACTAAGGAAACGGCTCTATACTTATGTCGGGATTATACATGTGAAAACCCGGTGTCGTCAATTAGTGCGTTAATTGATATAATCAGACGTAAGGAATTAAAAATTAGTTGATAGCTATACAATATTGAAATGTAAAACCCGTTAGAACTTTTACCTCGTAAAAGAGGCTTGTTCACCAAAAAAATAAACATTATCCTTGTGATTCGGTTATATTCAAAATCTTATATTTGTCCTTTACCCTTTAAGTGTATGAAAATGAAAAACCTTTATTGTATTCTCCTCGTGGCGGCGTCAGCACTAACGCTTTCCAGTTGTGGAATTTTTGGAAAGAAGAATAGCAAGGGAAGTACCCTTCCGAATGATGGCCAGGTGCATGGTATTGCTCCGGGCAGTAAGTATGTTCTTCCAAAACCTCCGGGTATGGTTTACATACCACAGGGAACGTTCCATATGGGCCCAAGTGATGAGGATCCTGCTTATGCATTCAGTGCAAGAAACCGTTCTATCTCTATTAGTGGTTTCTGGATGGATGCTACTGAAGTTACCAACAATGAATATCGTCAGTTTGTTTACTGGGTTCGTGACTCAGTTACTGCTTCTGAATTGAAGTACGTAAAGACAGGAAAAGATGGTAACGAATATGTTGACTGGCAGAAAATGAAAACTGTTAAATGGAACGATCCTAAATTTCTTGAGCAGCTAGGTCAAACGAATCTTATACTTCCTCCAGATGACAGGATATTTGGAAGAATTGAGATCGACCCAAGGAAAATGATCTACCATTCAAAGGTTTTCGATCTTAAAGAAGCTGCAAAGAGAGAAAATGCAACTCAACCACGTTCTAAATTTATTCTTGAAAAGAAGACTCCTATATATCCTGATACACTGGTTTGGATAAGAGACTTTGCGTACTCTTATAACGAGCCAATGACAAAAAGATATTTTATGCACCCTGCATTTGGAAACTATCCAGTAGTTGGGGTGAACTGGCATATGGCTACAGCCTTTTGCGAGTGGAGCACACACTATTTAAATTCATTCCTCAATTCTAAAAACAGACCCCAGGAATCTGATTTCCGTTTGCCTACAGAAGGTCAATGGGAATATGCTGCACGTGGTGGTCGTTCTCAATCAATGTTCCCATGG
>DATDCP010000143.1:0-5135 GCA_036524255.1 Chitinophagaceae bacterium | reverse complement strand
TGAATGCCATGGTATCAACAGATGGGGGAAAGACATGGAAAAATATTGACAGAAATAATGTGCATGCTGATCATCATGCACTGTGGGTGAATCCAAAAAAAGATTCTCATCTCATCAATGGTAACGATGGCGGTATAAACATTACTTATGATGATGGGGAAGTTTGGTTCAAAGCAAACACCCCCGCAGTCGGACAATTTTATGCGATCACTACCGATAATGCAAGACCTTATAATGTATACGGCGGTTTGCAGGATAATGGTGTTTGGTACGTCCCATCACAGAGTAGAAATCAATTTGGAGGCTCCGGTCTTGGACTAACAGGCGCCGGTGGCGAAATAAATATTGGTGGAGGAGATGGTATGCAGGTACAAATAGATACCAGGGATAATGCTACATTTTATTATGGTTCACAGTTTGGAAATTATCAAAGAACAAACAGGATAACAAGGGATAATAACCGTAGGATCACACCAAGACATGAACTAGGTGAATTCCCTTATCGTTTTAACTGGCAATCGCCGATATTATTAAGCAGCCACAATCCTGATATAGTTTATTTCGGCAGCAATCATTTTCATCGCAGCATGAACCAGGGTGATACGATGATAACAATGACCCCGGATCTTAGCAATGGCAAAAAAGAAGGAGATGTTCCTTATGGCACATTAACTACTATTTCTGAATCGCCAAAAAGATTCGGATTGATCTATATCGGTACGGATGATGGAAATATACATATGACAAAAGATGGCGGATATACATGGGAACAACTGAATAAACAAACTCCCAATGAAGTCAAAAGTAAAAAGTCAAAAGTCAAAACTATCGACTCACGACTCAACACTCAAAACTTATGGGTGAGCAGGGTTCTTGCATCGCAACATAAAGAAGGAAGAGTGTATGTAACTTTAAATGGTTATCGCATTGACAATTTTGCTCCTTACGTGTACACGAGTGATGATCATGGAAAAACGTGGATGCAAATTGGAAAGGATCTTCCGAATGAACCGGTAAATGTTATTCGTGAAGACCCAAAGAATGACAGCATACTTTATGTTGGCACTGATGGGGGACTTTATGTAAGCTTTGATAAAGGAAATAGCTTTATGATGTGGAATAAAGGTTTACCAAGATCGGTGCCCATTCATGATATAGCCATTCATCAAAGAGAAAATGAAATAGTGCTTGGAACACATGGCCGCAGTATTTACATAGCCAAATTGGAAGATGTACAAAAGAAGGCAAAAAAATAAAATTATTTCTCCTGCATTTGAAAATAAAAAATGTCCCACCTTAATCGGGACATTTTTTATTTTGCTCAATAATTTTTTATTGAATTTTGTTTACAGCCATTTCTCTTAAGACACTTTCAGTAGTACCCGCAACGTAAACTTCTGTTTTATTTGTACTACCGACTCTTATTTCGAAACGAAGACCATTGGCAGCAATTACCTCTTCCGTATCGATGCGATACCTACGGGAAATGCTTTTACCTGTTATCTTTTCTGAATGCAGAGTAGTACCTGCTTCGTCCCTGATAGTGATAAAATAATTATCAGTTTGAACGTTGTTGAAGATGATCTCAAATACAGGGTTTTTATCATTGAAGCCAAGATACTTGATCTCAACACCTGGAGGATCGATCTTTTGTTCCATTGCTGATAACGGGTTACTAAATGATGTGCTGATAATAGCCATCAATGCAATAATAATTGCTTTGTTTTTGTTCATTACTTTTTTCATAGTTCTAAAATTTAATAGTTATAAAAAATTGTTTTTTAAAATTCTTTATGGGTCAATCGTGGTGAGTGCAAACAAAAAGGCAAGTCGTAATTGAAAAATATTTACCGGGGCAAGAAACCTGGCAGGAACCGAAGAGTTTAATTGTGTGCGATCATGATGTAAAAATATACTCGTTTCTCAATGAAAGGAAATCAAATTCATCGGCTTTTCAGGATAACCAGATGTCACAGCATCAATTGAAATCATTCAAAATAAGTAACTTATAAAAAAAAGAATGATGATAGCCAACATTGAAATGAATCATTTGTTAAGGCTATCATCTTCAGAAATTCAATCTTTATTAATAACAATAATAATTAATAGCGTTTTGAGCATCATAGTAGGTCAACCAATATTCAATTACTTCTGAAGTATATACTACTCCGCTTGACCTGTCATAATAATCTCTTGTACCATAATTGCTGAAGTTGCCATATACGATCGAGCCTTCATACGGCTTGTAACCATTATATGAGCGAAGAATAGAATATCCATTATATGTTTCTATTACAAAATACTGGCAATAGGGATCACTAAGCACCACTTCTCCCCTCTCTTTAGAAAGCCAATAGCTTTCATCTACATAATCACGATTTTTTACACAGCCAGTAAAAAATATAATCAGCCCGATAGTGATAATTGATAGCGTAAATATTTTTTTCATACTTTTTAGATTTATGTCTTACCATCTTTTTGAGTCATCTACTATCACAGATTGCAAACAGCAGGCAACAGTTTGAATAAAGGTTGTTAAAAAATGAGTTGTGGGGTAATGATGCTTATATCGCAAAGGAAACTCCAATGCGTCATTAATTTCAATTCATCGTTTTTCTCTGAAAAAAGCAAGAAATGTTAGCCTTTAAATTTTTTGTCTCTCAATTCAGTCTTTTGATTTTCAAATAAAATCATCGCAAGATTAGCTTTTGCGGCTTTTTGCTGCTCGAAAATATTTTTTTGATAAAAAATTAATCCTGCTTAAGAATTAAAAAAAAATAAAAAATTTTGTTAAAGCATATTCGAGTTTCCTTAACTTGGCCACTTTTAAAACTAAAATTAGCCAGCACATGAGAAAGCTTGTACTACTTGTACCGAGCCTGTTATTATTATTAACAGGTTTGATCGCACAAAAAACTACCGTAACCGGCAAGGTTACCGATCCAAGTGGCAATCCATTGCCAAGAGCATCAATCAAAGAAAAAGGTACTAAAAATGGTACCATCGCAAATGACTTAGGAGTCTTTTCAATTAGTGTCTCTTCAGGGGCAAAATTGATAATTTCCGCAACCGGCCATGAAGTCAAAGAAGTAAATGCAGGAAACGATTTAACTGTACAACTTTCTTTGGCCACAGGCGAGTTAACTGAAGTAGTAGTAACAACGGCTCTAGGTGTCAAAAGAGAAAAAAAGGCATTGGGCTATTCTGTACAGGAAATAAAAGGCGAAAACCTGACCGTTGCCAAATCAACGGATCTAAGTAGCAGTCTTGTTGGTAAAATTGCCGGCGTTCAACTCGTGGGCTCTCCAAGTTCAACTTTTGATAATGCAGATATCTTGATACGTGGGGTTACAGGCCTCGGACCTCAGGCTCCTATTTTTATAGTTGATGGTACAATTACAAATCAGTCAGCTGTAATAATGGATAATATCGAGAATGTATCTGTTTTGAAAGGTCCGGCAGCAACTGCACTATATGGACAGCGGGCATCAAATGGTGCTGTTGTTGTTACAACTAAAAAGGGAACCCGTAAGAAAACTCAGAGCGTAGAAGTAAACCTGGGAGTTACTTTCGAAAACCTTGCGCTTCTTCCGCCTTACCAGGACGAATATGGCGGTGGCTATTCCTCATCATATACTAATACAAAATCGTTGAACCCTTCTGGTTGGACCGGGGGTGATTATCTGGACGCCCAGGGTTTTTATATTTTTCGTTACAGGCCATCAGTTCACCCTGCTTCATGGGCGCAGTTTGAAGGTCATAGGATCCTTGAATATGGCGCTGACGAAAGTTGGGGACCTAAAATGGATGGATCTTTATACAGACCTTATTATAGCTGGTATCCTGGCGATGAATTTGGTCTACAGGTTCCATTAACTGCGCAGCCTGACAACGTAAATAATTTCTTTAGGACAGGTACTAATTTTAATAATAGCATTTCATTTACATCCGGAGGTGAATCTCATAATATAAGAATGACTTATGGTAACCAGGACCGTACTCTTGTTGTAGAAGAAGCAAGACGAAAACAACATCAGTTGGGTGTAAATGGTTCTTTTGATATTGGTAAATACCTAACTATGTCAACCGACATAATTTATACTACAAGCTTTACAACTGGAAAACCACTTGAAGGTTATCGTTTGGATGGATTGAATGTAACCCAGAATTTTAATCAATGGTTTCAGCGTCAGATAGATCTTGAAAAAATGAAACAGTACAGGCAACCTGATGGATCGCTTAATTCATGGAATATCGGTGACCCGAACTTCTCCAGCGATCTTGCTGTATATGGTAAGCCTCAATACTGGGACAATCCTTGGTGGGTGTTAAAAGAAAGCTATGGTACACAAAATCATGACCGAATGGTGGGTAACGTAGGTATGAATATAAAGTTTAACAAACACCTGAATTTGCAGTCGTATGTAAGAATGAACAGGTACACAAATGAAAATGATCAGCGTGTTGCTAGCGGAGGTTTGAATCTTGACGAATATTCAATGCTGCAAAATCAATACAAGGAAATGAATTACGAGACCAATCTTATTTATAAAAATAAATTTGGTGATTTTTCAGTAGACGGCCTATTAGGTGCTAACAAGCGCAGGGAATATTACAGTCAGCTGTCAATGGGAACTGCAGGAGGACTTAGCTCACCTGATTATTTTGACATTGCCGCGTCTATTGCCAGGCCAAATGTTTCCAGGGATTATACAAAAAAAGTTGTGAATAGTGTTTATGGAAAAGCTTCTGTGGGATGGAAAGATATGATTTATGTAGAAGCCACTATACGCAATGACTGGTCTTCCTCATTGCCTATTGACGAAAATTCTTATCAATACCCTTCTATTAGTACAAGCTTCATCTTTTCAGAATTATTGAAAGGAACTAGTATCTCAAACGTTTTGACATTTGGTAAGATCAGGGCATCGTATGCATCAGTAGGCTCGGATCTGGGTGCTCACCAATTAGATATTGCTATTGCGAACGGCTCTTTCTATGGAACGAACCCATCTGTTTCAATTGGCAATCAATTCAGGGGTGGAGGAATTCGACCTGCCCTTACAAAAGCATGGGAGGTGGGAACTGACTTGCGTTTTTGGAACCGACTTGGAATTGATGTAACTGTTTATCAA
>DATDCP010000142.1:0-12541 GCA_036524255.1 Chitinophagaceae bacterium | reverse complement strand
TATGGGCTTGACTCATATCAATGAGATCGTATCATCTCAAACCTTTGACCTTTATGATCTTAAAAAATACTATACGCTCCATCTGAATTATTTGCTTGATGAACGAAAGAAAAAAGCGATGGAATATTTTTTGCAAGTGATCGGAGAGGAGCATGAACCATCTGCACACGGATAAATTTTTAATCTATTTACTAAAACTTCTTTATTTGTTACCGATTCCCTTTCTTATGTTGTTAACCTTTTGTTTTTTCAATATTCAAAAAACCTTCCAATACCCACCAGCGAAATTTGATCAACATCCACATTTTAGAAGTTTTTCCCTGCAACAAGTAAATTAAACCATAAGCAATTGCATACCCAAGTTTTGCCAGGTATTCAATGAATTTCATTGACAGTTTTACAAAAGAATTTTTGTTCATTAACCTTTCACTTGCGCCAACTCCCATGCTGTGGCGTTTTACATATTCCTTGTCAAACTTATTTCCTTCCACATGATGATGAACGATCACCTGGGGCAGGTAATAAACTTTTTCATTTGCATTAATAAGTTTCAGGTACATTGCTTTTTCTTCGCCAGCCATCAGGCTTTTACCACTTCGACCCAGGTTGCCATCAAAGTATCCATATTTCTCAAATGCTGTTTTTCGAAAATGCATATTAGCCCCTGAGGGGTATCGAACACCTTTCATCTGAAAAACATTTTTGCCCAAATCATAATTGCCTACCAGGCCCCAGAAATATTTCCCAAACCAATCAGCAACGGGCACAAGGTATTTGGGGATGATCCTTCCGCCTGTACTCATTACTTCAGAATTTTTATCATAAAAATTGATTATTTCATTCAACCAGTCCGGTTCTGCTAAACAGTCATCGTCAATATACGCAATAACGTTTCCGGCTGCTTCTTTAGCTCCACGGGTTCGGGCAAAGGCGATCCCTTGCCGGGTTTCTTTGATATATTTCCATTTGTAACCACCATATGTTTGAGAGAGCCCTTTGCAAAAATCCTCCGTACCGTCTTTACTATTATTATCAATAATTACAATCTCAAATTGTGAAGGTGAAGTTTTTAAGGTTAATATACTTTCAATACAAAGCTTTAGAAGCTTTAGCCTGTTAAAGGTGCAGATAATAATGGAAGCTTTGTTGTTTTCAGACATAGAATAAAAGACAAGGAAAGATATTTTATTAATTCGAATAATACTAACTCCATTGCTAATTACAACCAATTATCTGGTTCTATTCAGCAGGCTGCTACTGTTTAAAAAATTCTTTGATCGTTTCTGTTATATATGCTGTATCACTTTCGCTGAGCTCATAATAAAAAGGCAGTCTTACCAGTGTATCTGCAAACCTGTCGCAAACGGGCAACTCTTTTCCACGGTAACTGTTTTTAAAATAAGGGGATTTATGCAAGGATTGGTAGTGAAAAACAGCTGTTATTCCTTTCCCTTTTAGATAAGCAATAAGACGGGTTCTTTCATCAAGATTGCCGCATAACAAATAAAACATGTGTGCATTATTGGTAGCATAACCTGGAATAAAAGGCAGACGAATAAATTCACTATCAGCCAAAGGTGAAAGTGTATCAAAATAATATTGCCATATTTTTTTTCGTTTATTCTGTATGTCATCTAAATTTTCTAACTGGGCGAATAAAAAAGCTGCAATAATTTCTGAGGGCAGAAAGGATGATCCGATATCTACCCATCCGTATTTATCTACCTCACCCCTGAAAAACTGGGAGCGATTCGTACCTTTTTCACGAATTATTTCGGCACGGTCTATATATTCAGTTTCGTTAATTACAATCATACCACCTTCGCCACTGATAACATTTTTTGTTTCATGAAATGAAAATGCAGCAAAACGGCCAAATGATCCAAGTGGTTTATTATTGTAAAAAGAGTCGATTGCCTGTGCAGCATCTTCAATGATAAATAAGTTGTTTTTTTGTGCAATACGAGAAATGTTGTCCATATCGCAAGCCACACCTGCGTAATGTACAGGTACAATCGCTTTCGTTTTTGCTGTTACCAGCTCTTCAATTTTTGTAACATCAATATTGCCGGTTTTTTCTTCTACCTCAGCAAAAACAATTTTAGCACCTCTTAAAACAAATGGATTAGCAGTAGAAACAAAAGTGAATGAAGGGACGATAATTTCATCACCAGGTTTAATATCACTTAATAAAGCTGCCATCTCGAGGGCATCTGTGCATGAAGTGGTAAGCAGGCATTTATTAAATCCATATCTTTTTTCAAAAAAACTGTGACATTGTTTAGTAAACTTTCCATCGCCAGAAAGCTTTAAGGCAGCTGCTGCTTGCTGAATATATTCAGTTTCTTTTCCCGATAAATAAGGCTTATTAAATGGGATCATTTTCTCCATCCCCAAATGTAATTCTTAATTTCATTCAGTTCAATGTTTGCAAGCATATCAACGATTGAAACATAATTCTCAAAAGGCTCTTTCATTTGTGTGTATGCAGGATAACCGGAATATTCTTTGTATTGAAGTTGAATATTACTTTCAGCAAATAGTGTTTCATACCCCGCCAGGTATTCTATAGCAGCCGGACCACTGATATATGTAGTCGCACCAGATTGCTTTAATAAATTTACAAGACGCTCAACACGATCCCCTTCCAGTATAAAATCTTTTGAATCTTTAAAGGTTGTTACAATGCCTAATAGTGTCGAGATCTTTTCGATCAGGAAGCGATTGACCGTCGATAAATTTTTCCACTGTTGTTGTATATACGTTTCTTCAAGTAACGGTTTCAACTGGTGAAAGAAAGGTGCCTTGGCATATCCCAGAGAAAGTGTTTTGTAATGAAGATCTTGCCAGTGCGGATCTTTTATTTCAACCTCACTTATTTTAAATTTGACTGCATCTGCCGAAATCGGGATGGTCAGCCATTGCAACCCATTTTTTGTATAAATACGGTTGCGATTACGCCAGTCGTTTTTGGTGTATTGCACTTCATCATAGTAAATAAATATATCCGCATCATGTATCAGGTCATAGTATCCTTTCCAGGGAATATAATTGGATTGTAATACGACTGTTTTCACTTCAGCTTTATCTTTTCGGTGAGTATCTTCATAGGATTGCCAATAACAGAAGAGCCGGCAATAACTGTTTTTGTAATAACTGTACCGATCCCTGTGATCACGTTATCTCCGAGTTCAATATTATTTGAAATGACTGTTCCACTACCAATAAAATTTTCTTTCCCGATTTTTACATTTCCGGAAATTACCACACCAGGAGCAAGAAATGAACTTTGGCCGATTATTGAATTATGTGATACTGTCACCGAGTTATTCAAGAGTGCACCATCTTCCAATATCACGTGCTGATCAATATTGCAACCCGGATATATGATCACTCCGGCACCTATTACTGCAGTGGGATTGATAATTGCAGAGGAATGAATAAAATGAGGCAGTTTTTTCCCTGCTGTTATCATCTCACTAAGAATTTTTGTCTTTAATTCAAGATTTTTATACCCCAGGCATATATAAAAGTCATAGGAATCAAATTGCCGATCAGTATATTTTGAAAAGGGAAATGAGTTTTGCTGTTGAGTTGAAAACAGGTTATCGTCAAAATAAACTTCATGGATCTCACCAGGAAAAGCCTGTTTTAAAAACAAGGATAGCTGGCTACCCAGATCTCCAAACCCGATATATGCAATCTTGCGGATCATAAATTATTTTGTGGCAATAAATCCCATGTACTTGTATAGATTTCTTGAAACGGGAAGCGATCGCTGAAGAACACTATCCATTACATCAGCATACTTCAATCTTTCCTCTTTGGTTCCCCAGCTGTCATTGATTAGTGAAGCCTGGCCCAAAAACCAGTAATAGAAAACCTTTATATCACTAAATCCGACTTCTTTGAGTTGAGCAACCAGTTCTTCTTCTTTAAATCCCCCTGCTATATTTTTTCCGAACTCTGCAGTGTTAAAAATATCTTTCGATACACCGAAGTTCTTTTCAATGTCTTCGTCTTTGTAAGTAACCATTTCAATTTCACGTTTAACAATGGGATCATAATTGCTGTTCCTGTCAAGTTTATGAATGCTTTCCCAATAATAATAATTCGGATCAAGATCGCAATATAATTTCCCCCCGGGTTTTAATGCTGTGTATGCAGTTTTCAATGTTGGATTAATATCGTAAAGATGATGTAAAAAGGAATAGCCAGTTACGACATCATACAAAGATGGGTTAGCAGGAAAACTTCCTGTATCATGATTGTACAGATTAATAATTGCAGACCCGGTTTTGTCCACTTTATCCATCATAGCCTGTGTCACATCTACGCCATCAATCTGCTTCACGTATTTTTTGGCGATGTTTATTATAAAGCCTGTTCCGCATCCGAGGTCAAGCAGTCGTTCAGCCTTTAGCTCTTCGAAAATTATTTTCAGTTTCTTTTCTACCTTATCTATATTCTCAGGTCTGAAATGAGGCTCACAGGTGCTATAATCATCCGCCATCTTAGAGTGCAATGCAATATTCGCTTTAATTACGTCATCATATTTGGTCTGTTGCATAAATTAGTTGCTGTTAAGTTTTTTTATTCGTACTTCTGACGGTATTTTCTTTTTTCTGGTCTCACATAATATTCATCATAGTTCGCTGGTGTTTGTGCAAGAAAACCGAGTTTCTGCAAAGCTTTTTCTGAAACTGAACTCAGATCCATATTAGTCATTGCACGTGGAATATCGATACGCTGCTTCATATATGGTCTGCACATATTAAGTGTTAATCCATGTCGCCATTGAGAAGTTTTATTATCACCACCGGCATGCCAGATCCGTGCATTAAAAAACCATACACTGCCGGCTTTTGCAATAAAACGTTTGGCGTGTTTATAAAAATATTCTTCAGTTGGTGGTTCTTCCATGGTATGTGATTTAGGAAGAAAAAAAGTAGCGCCGTTATCTTCAGTAAAATCATCAAGTGCAATAGTAACGCCCAGGTTAGTGACATAGCCGGGAATGATCCGTGGGCTATCTACATGAATGCGCCTTGAATAATTTGTTTTGCCAGGTGGCATTGAAGATGAAGTGTAAGCATAAACAATACTGCCTTCACCAAGTACTGCTTCAATACGATCTGTCAGTCGGGTATTGTCGAATAATTTTATAAAGTTTCCGCCGTATAACGAACAAAGCAAAACCATACCATAGTCTGAATAATCTGATGTGCCATGATATTCCATTTCTTTTTCTATTGCGATCTCCAGTTCTTTTTTTGTCTGAAGGGTAAACTCGGGGGTTAAAACATTTTCAACAATGCAATAACCATCATCCCGGATCGATTGTGCAAAGGTTTGTAAATCGGGACTCATTATTTTTTTGATTGTAAAAGTTCTTTGAATAGATCCTGGTATAACTTTAACTCTTTTTCTTCTCCGTAAAATTGCTGTGCTAATTGGGTACAATTATTACTCATTTGCTCTTTTTCATGTTGTTGCAAATTTAGTATATACTGAATACCTTTTTTCAAGTCACTTGAATTTGCTTTTTCGGCTCTGTAACCCGTTTGCTTTGCTATCACAAGTTCATTGGCAAGTCCCGTCCCAAATGAAACTACTGGTGTGCCACACATCATTGATTCAACAATCATCATAGGTCCGCCATCCTCTAACGATGAAACCACTATTGCATCGGCTGCTTTATAGTGCGAAGCCAAGCGCCCCGATGAAAGTAAACCAGTGTATTGATGTGTATAAGGGATCTCAGGATTGAAATTATCCGGCTTATTACCACCAATTAAGATCAATATATCTTCCGGTTGATCTTTCTTTAATTCAGCCAATGCTTCAAGAAAATATTTAAAGCCCTTTCTTTCTTCGGTAATATAAGTTGCCCCCCAGAATATAACTTTTGTCGTATCCTTAATATTTAGCGATCTTTTTGCTTCATTTCTGAAGTGATCGTTGAACAATTCCCGGTTAAGGCTATTGCGAATAAACTCGTGTCGTTTGTCGGAAAAAAGGGGGGAGATCTTAAAAGCAGTTTCAGTTTCTTTTGTGCTGTTGATAACAATTATAGGAATACCATCAATAATTCTCTTTTTAAGTTTCCAATGCTTGTTAGAATGATCATTTAATTTTTTTGAACTGATTGCAGGACAATTTCCGCATGCAGTTTTGTAGTTTTCACAAGTACCAGGATAATGACAACCACCAGTGGCAGGGGCCAGGTCATTATACCGCCAAATAATGGGGCACTTGTAATATGCATATAATGCTTTTATATGTTCTGGTAAAATAAAATCTGAGATCCAGTGTAAGAAAATAATATCAGGAGTAAATGGTAACGCTTGTTTTATTTCTTCAAATGTTAAATTGCGGTAATTGTAATTGTAATAAAAAGCAAAACTCTTTTTCCTTTTATAACGAAGCCTTGCGTAAATCCTGAATAAATAATAACGGATCTTTACAACTAGTTTTCGAAATGGTCTTTCTAATGGAGGAATAGTATAAATGTATTCACCATGGAAATTTGTTTGGGTATTTATTAGAGCAGATTCAATTTCATTACGCAAAAATAATTTGTGCAACTGAAGAGCTACTTTACCCGCCCCACCTGTAGTGTTATATGTAAAATGAGCGATCTTCATTATTTAAAAGCTTCTGTCAGCAGGGCAGCTCCGTCGTCAGGCGAATCAAGATCAAAGCTTACCCAGTTTTCGATATTACTTGTAACAGGAGTTTTAAATTCAATTCTTGAAAAACCTGTTTTTTTTAGCAGTCTTTCCATTGAGTAACGATCATACATCTGATAATGTATCTCACCACCTAAACGAAACCTGCCAATATCCATATATTGCCTTTCTTTTTTTGATAATACAATTGCATACCAGATTTTTTTTAACCTGTCCGGGTGTCGCAAAACAAATTTGATTATATCGACCAGGCTTTTTTTACTTGGTGGTTCATTCATTTTTTTTCTCCACTCATCTATGTACGAGCCAAGCCGGTGCTTCAAAAAATCAATATTTGGTAATTGAGGTTGCGAAAGGTATTCAGCCATTTCACCACCGCTTCTATTTCGGCCGACCTGGTCAAGCATTTCAATAAGCATCCAGTCATAATTATGAGCAGCAATTTCATTCCCGGCAATTGCTTTTTCCATATTCAATAAATATTCACGACAAATTTTTTCAAGATCCGGAACATTGATCCGAAGAATTCCTCCTGTTTTCAACACCCGGAAGCATTCAGATATCATTTCAGCTCCTTTTTGTTTTGGTAAATGTTCAAGTACGCTTGAATGATATACAACATCAAAGGAATTATCAGGATAGGGCAAGCCTTGCAGGATATTTACTTTTTTTACTTCAGGTGATGCAGGGTCAATATCAATATTAAGCCAGTCCTTATGAAAACGGTGGCCACATCCTATGTTCAGCATTTTTGTCATATCGATGTTATGGGCTTTACCTGGTAAAGCAGGTAATCAACTTCCTTTGACTTTTAAACATTATAGTCTATTTTTTTTATTCTCAACCACATAAGGAAGTTGTATTATTGGATCCTGTTATTTTTATTCTTCCACTGAAACCACTTTTTGCCAATAGCAGATTGCATAAAATAATGCAATATTTTTTGTCTTGACTGCCATAGCGTTTGTTTGAAACTATAACCGATATATTTCTTGTGACTTTCTTTTATTTCTTTGAGCCCTGTAAAAAAATGCGTACTGCTGGCACCAGCTGGTGCAAAATATACCAAAGGTCGCTCTATGTATTTGAACTTTTCATTTTTCATTCGAATAAGCATATCGTAATCCATGGCGACTTTTAAATTAGTATTATAAAATTCATGCCGGGTATAAATTTCCTTTCTTATAAACATACTCGGGTGTGCAACAGTTCGCATACCCTTCCATAATTGGTTTTTATCAAAAGAAACACCGCTTATGATGTCAATATTCCCTCTGTGTTGAATGTATTGAGAATGGCACCACATAACAGACGGATCTTTTGCAAATACCTCCATAACAATTTTAATAGCATCGACGTCGTAGTAAAGATCACCTGAATGCAAAAGATGAGTAATATTGGAAACTGCATTTCTGAGTCCTTTATTTAAAGCATCAGCGATCCCAGAATCTTTTTCATGTATCCACTTTCGATAAGCAGGCTGAGGGTCTGATTGAAGCCAATTTAAAATTTCAGTATCGGATGAACCGTCGATCACCAGATGTTCATCGGGAAATTGCGACTGTCTATCCACCGATTGACAGGTTCTTATCAATTCCGGCAGGTTATTAAAGCAAATTGTTATGACAGATAATGTATCCTTCATCGCCTGTTTGAAAAATAAAAGGGCTGCAGAATACAGCCCACTTCAATTAAAGTGCAGCTTTCGTTTTTAATTTTCGTTTCCTCCATTCCATAAATAAAGCAGACAACAACAAAATTCCGAGCAGCACCTGAGCAACAGAAGTTATCTTTCTGCCTTTTATATATCCATTAGGCTTAAATTCAAATCGTATATCATGTTTACCAGCCGGTACTGCAAGCCCACGCAAAACGTAATTCACTTTTACGATCAGTGCTTCTTTTCCATCAATGTATGCTTTCCATCCGCTTTTATAATATACTTCACTAAAAACAGCAAATTGATTGCTTGACGCATTAAATGTATAAGTGACTACATCATTGTCGTTTTTTACTAACGCAATGGTTGCAGTACTGTCAGCAACTGGTTCAAATGGGATAGAAGACTTAAAAGTATCCTGGACAACAGCGGTATCTGCAGGATTAAAATTTCCTAATGAATTCATCTCTGCATTCGCATCTTTTACATATTGAATGTTTTTTACAAGCCAGCAATTACCCAATGCGCTGTCATTTTTTTGGTATGCTTCAGTTTGGCCGCTTCTATTTTTTTGAATTAGATACTTTGTATTGAGCATATTAAGCACAGGCATGTTAAGTTGTTGACTGGCTAGTTTATTTTCAATCAACTCCTGGTATATAGCAATTTTAGCCGGATGATAACCTCCAACCGAATTATAATAATAAGATGTGATATTTTCCTGAAATTGATCACCTGCGACATTGTAAACGCGGAATTGAGATTTATCAGTTAATATTTCTTCATCTGATTTTGTCTTTACAAATGATCCTTCATTCTCGATTTTATCTGTATAGTTTTCATAGTTGAGATATTTGACTCCGATCGTCAGGCTGTCTATCAAAACAAAAAGCAGTAAGCCAATTCCCAAAGCCATGATACTAATTGTCTTTCTTAGTGCAAGAAAAACCAAGAGCAATGCAACAAAAGAAAAACCAAGTGATCTGATTATATCACCCATCATTAATGACTTTCGATCTTCTCTTAATCCTTCAAAGAAGCTGCTGAATATTTGTAACCATTGCTGCGCTTCGGCACCACCGCTTTTTAGTCGCTTCATTAGTTCATTATCCGCTCCACTCATAAAACCTGACATAAAATAAATAATGAATAGCAGGGCAAAAGTTATAGCAATCGCTATCAGCCCTTTTTTGAATTCCGGCAAAAGTGATTTTTTGTCTGTAGTATCAGCGATCTTACTTAGGCCCAAAACCGCCAGCATTGGTAGTAACATTTGTGAAACGACAAGGATCATTGAGGGTGCACGGAATTTATTGTATAAAGGCAAGGCATTATACAGAAACCCATTCAATGCATCAAAGTAGCTGCCCCATGACATCATGATGGTTACTCCAATAGCAGTCAATATCCACCATTTGTGTTTTCCATCAATTACAAATATGGCAAGTATTGCCAGTACACAGATGATAGCACCAACATAAGCAGGACCTGAAACTGATTCGCCTGGTTTGGCCATCCCACCCCAATAGTAACTTAAGTATTGAGATACCTGCTGTTGAGCTTCATTAGGAAACGTCCTTAAGTTTTCCAATGCTTTTGAATCCTCTTCTTTTAGTTCCATCTTATAGCTAGCTCCACCATACATACGGGGAATCATCATGATCAATGGTTCGGCGATCTCCATGCTATAACTTAATGCATAATCTTTCGTCAGGCCATCTGAAGCATTTTCATTTTTTACAGTTGAATCAACTAGTGCCCTTGCGCCTCCCCGAATTGTTTCTTTTTGGTATTCATAAGTTGAGAAAATACTTGCAGCATTTGTAAGTACACCTGTTATTGCTGCAACGACAGTAAATGTAACTGCCACTCCAAAATGCCGCCATTCTTTATTTTTTATCCAGCGCACTGCATAAAAAATAGTCATGATCGCAATGGTGAGAAAAAGATAATAATCAATTTGCGGATGATTTTGTATTATCAATACGGATGTGAATAAAGCTGTAAGACCTGCACCCAGCCAATACTTCTTTTCATAAATTAAAATAACTGAAGCAAGCAATGCAGGCATATAGGCGATCGATAACATTTTGGTGTCATGACCTACAGCTATGATGATCGGATTATAAGTGGCGTAAGCAAATGCCAATGCACCAAGAATTCCAAAAACTGTTCTTACCCGAAGAGTTATGCATAAAAAATAAAAACAAATACATGCAAGGAAAAAGAAATTTACTGGTTTGGGTAGGCCTAATGTTATGATCAAATGCACATAACTGGGAACGACATTATTATATGGAACGCCGCCGATCTGGAATGCAGGCATCCCACTGAATAAACTGTTTGTCCATAAAGGCCCTTTTCCATCATGCGTTTTTTGGTACTCGAGAGATTGCTGAATAGATCCTTTCCAATGAGTGATATCATGCTGGGCAACTACTTTTCCTTCAAGCACGGGTTTGCAATAAATAAATGCTATAACAAGAAAGATCAAGACTGCTACTCCATGTGGGATCAGTTTCTTAAACCATGAACTCTTCATATATGAACGGGGTTGTTATGGCTGACAAAATAATGCTATTTTACACGAAAAATCCCGGATGCGTTGGCTTTTATTTTTGTCGAAACTGGCTTTCATTTGCAACCTGCTTTTTATTCCTGCTTTCATTTTACAAGTTAAAAACTTCATCGTTGATGCTGATCTTTCTTCCTATATCATTATTATCGGCTTTGTGTTTGCGATCCTCTTTAATCCTGTAACCAACCTTTGTTACCTTGTTTTATTTTTTACCAATAAAAAAAAGCTTTCTATTATACCCGGCTGGCTTATAGTTATTAATATTTTATTTTTATTTTTCCAGGTAATATTTCTTTTGTTAATGAATATCCATAGTTACGAATCATGATACATAATATTCTTAAGGATAAACCAACAAGGTTATTCATCATTTTATCAGGATTTTTAATTGCAAATGCAATGGTGGCCGAGTTTATGGGTGTAAAAATTTTTTCACTGGAAGAAATATTCGGATGGAAACCTGCCAATATCCGGTTATTCGGGGATTCATATTCTTTCAATCTTACTTGTGGTGTATTGCTTTGGCCTGTTGTGTTTGTAATGACTGATATTATTAATGAATATTATGGGAGAAAAGGAGTGAGGTTTATCAGTTGGCTTGCAGTTATTTTGATCAGCTATGGTTTTATAATGCTTTTTGCCGCTATGGAAACACCTCCAAACAGCTGGTGGATCACCAGCAAACAATCGGCTGGCATCGAAAATATGAGTTCTGCATACAATGGAATTTTCGGACAAGGTTTGGGAATTATTATTGCATCGATGTGTGCATTTCTTATCGGGCAGTTGATCGATGTTTTTGTTTTCAGATCTATCAAGAAAAGAACAGGGGAAAAACATATTTGGTTAAGAGCTACCGGCTCTACACTTGTATCGCAATTCATTGACAGTTTTGTTGTGTTGATCATCGCATTTTATTTTTATCCAAAATGGGTACCAAACCAGGGATCGGCATGGCCGGTAAACCAGGTAATTGCCATCGGGATCGTAAATTATATCTATAAATTTTGTGTTGCTATTTTATTGACACCTGTTATTTATCTCGTTCACAATCGTATTGAAAAATATTTGGGACATGATCTTGCAAAAAAAATGAAACGTGCCGCAATGGGGCAGGAGGATGGCCTTTCCGATATTCCGATAGGAGGTTAATTATTTTTTGTTCTTTATCATCCTAGCAACGATCTTATCGATCGGCAGTGTTACGATCTCGTCAGAAAAATCATTCCATTCTATTAATCGAAAAGATTCTGCTTCACCTGTATTATTATATATCTCCATTTGTTTGTCATCAAAATCAAATGGCTTGATACGTAAAGGCACTTTCAATTCTTCTAATTGTTTTGCAAAATAATAGATAGAAATTATTTGATCGTCCGGCCTGAACGCTGACATTTGAAAATAATCGGTTGTATAAATATGTTCGCCTATCTCTGCTTCAATGCCTAATTCTTCTTTTAATTCTCTTTTTAAACAGTCTCTTGTTCCTTCGCCAAATTCTAACCCGCCGCCGGGAAACTTAGTGTAAAAACCACCTCTTATATATTCATCAGCAACTAATATTTGTTTCTTGTCATTTATAAGAATGCCATAAACACGAAGAGTAAAACG
>DATDCP010000141.1:0-4318 GCA_036524255.1 Chitinophagaceae bacterium | reverse complement strand
CCTTCTACTTTTTGTTGTAGCATATAGGGAAAAGGAATGATCGAATTTCCCACTTCTAAAATTTCAGGAACAGGTACTCCTGCTTGCATTGCTTTTTGCGTTGCCCATTGTTCTTTGAAATAGTCATGGATCTTTGCATGGGAACCTCCAATACGTACAATAAAATTTCCTTCTTTTGTAATTGCATCAAAAACAAAATTGGTTTTACCTGCAGGTTTAAATTCAACTTTCTGAAATGATTTTCCAAAATGGTGTCTTGCCACTTTCCGGGCCATTACCGTTTTTGATCTTATCTGTGCAGCTGATTGAGCCATATTTAAAGTTAACCAATTACATTTCTTTGCATAGCAGCTAATTCAAAAAGTATTTCACCAAATTCGGAAGAATTTTTCACTTTGATCGGTGGTAATATACCCTCATAAGAAAGAAGGGGATTGCCTACATGTATAGCAAGGCCTACTGAACGTAAAAAACTATCCATTTCAGAATCACCTGCGCCTATCGAATGTTTCAGTTCAAATTGTAAATGAGCTGCTATTTTTTGCGCTCCAAAATCTTTATCAACTCCTTTATGTGTAAAAAAATTATTTCGTTTTGTATGTTGATAGGCCATCAGCCTGTCTTGCGGTACGTCGATCAGTAAAAAGATCATGCATATTTCCTGGTTGTGCAGATCTGATTGTAAGTTTTCCAATGAAGAGGAATATACTTTGGATGCACTCCGGTATTTTTTTTGAACCCTTTCAATTTTATCTGCAAGCGGCGTCCATATTGTTTCACCCTTTTCCCAATCGCGAGTATAATAGAACACAAGCAGATCCAGGTCATTGTTTTTAATAAAGCTTGTAACTATTTGCAAAACCTCGGCTATTTCGTTTGGTTCAAGGGGAAAAGCATCGATCTCATTGTAGAGAAAATTGCCCTCATTGTTTTGCATGATATAGCCAAGCTGGCTTCCATTCATTAAAACAGTGGGTATCGGGGCATTAGAAATTTTATACCATTCCTGTCCAAAAGTTCTGATAACAGATAAAGGAAACCGAAGCGTATTTAAAACAATGGGTCTTCCGAGTTCGTAAATTTTATCCAAACCTAGTTGTACTGATTGGGGAATGCTGTAATGGCCTTCCAATTCATGAATGGCAGTACCATCAAGATCAGTAATTAATCCGCCACATTCTTCAAATTTAGAATGATTGAAAAAGTGTTGTAATTGAGCAGATTGATTGGCTTGTAAAGCCATAGTGGTTTAAATTTCAAACTATACTGCAAAAGCCTTTCCAAAAAAACTATCAATGGATAGAATAAATAATTTCCATCAAAATCACGGGAGGTTTGCAAGAAAATCACGTCATATAAATTGTCTAACTTGCAAGTCCCCTTCGAACTCCAATAAGATTTGAAATAATTTAAACCAATGAAACGGCTTTCGGCAATAGTATTACAGGCTTTTTTTACATTGTATTTGAATGCACAGGTTGATGAGAACAAAAAATATTCAGTACAAGGAGTAGTGATCGATGAAAAAGGAAAACCGATCTCTTATAGTAATATACTTCTTTATAATGTAGTGGATTCAGTTCAGGTATCCGCTACTGCAACTGATGAGAAAGGAAAATTCGGTTTTAGTGTAACCCCAGGATCTTATTTTCTAAAAATAAGTTTTCTTTCCTACGAAGAAAAAGTTGTACAAGACATTAGCATTATTAATAAAGATGTTGATATTGGTTCGGTTTCTTTACAAGCATCACCTAAAGTATTAAGCGAAGTTGTAGTGACATCCGAAAAAAAATTAATGGAGCTACAATTAGACAAACGAGTTTACAATGTAAGCCAGGATGTGAGTAATATAGGGGCAAACGCATCCGAGATACTTGAGAATATCCCTTCTGTTACTGTGGATGTTGATGGAAATGTAAGTCTGCGTGGAAGCCAGGGTGTTCGGATATTAATTGATGGCAAGCCATCTGCATTAACAGGCCTCAGAAGTACGGATGCATTACGTAATCTTCAAGGCGCTATGATCGATCGCATAGAAGTTATTACCAATCCATCTTCCCGTTATGATGCGGAAGGCGAAACCGGGATCATTAATATTGTATTGAAGAAAAATAAGACAAGAGGTTTTAATGGGAACTTCACCGGCACGGCTGGCTATCCTTCATATTTCAGCGGTGCATATAGTATTAATTATCGTACCCAGAAGATGAACTTATTTTCAAGCTTTGGAACGAATTATCGTAAGAATAAAGGGGAAGGCTTTTCTACTCAACAATACAAAGGATCAGATACGAGTTTTATTTATAACCAAACAAATAATAGAACCCGGGAAGATTTTTCGTTCGAGCTTATGACGGGGATCGATTATTATTTAAATACGAATACCACATTAACGGGAACATTTCTTATTGATGCAGGAAAGGAAAATAACCTGAATACAATTTTATACCAGGATTACGATGGAAGTGGTCAACTCGTCAACAATACTCTGCGCAACGACGATGAAACTGCCAAAGAAAGAGATACTGAGGTATCGCTGGGCTTGCGAAAAAAATTTCCTGGTAATAATGACAAGGAATGGACCGCTGATTTTAAATGGATCAACAGTGGTGAAACAGAAAGCTCTGATTACATCCAGGATGATATGATTGGAGGAGGGAAACTGGTACAACGTTCCGCTAATCCTGCTTATGAGGACAATATACTCTTGCAAACAGATTATGTTTCTTCTTTTGGTAAAGAAGGAAAATTTGAAACAGGTTTTAAAGGAACTATTCGTAAAATAAGGAATGAATACCTGGTGGAAGAACAAACAAATGGAGGAGCATGGGTTACAATACCAGGATTCGATAACAATATGGAGTTTACAGAAAAAGTGTATGCCGCATATGGTATGATTGGAAATACGATCAGGAAGTTCTCTTACCAGGTTGGCTTGCGTGGAGAGCTTACTGATATTCGATCAGGGCTCACTAAAACAAATGAGATCAATACACGCAGTTACTTTAATTTATTTCCATCAGCTAGTTTTTCTTACGAGCTGAGCGATATTAATTCACTGCAATTAAGTTATAGTTATCGCATCAATCGCCCCAACTTCAGAAACCTTACACCATTTGCTGATTTTTCTGACCCAAGGGTGTTTTTTGTCGGCGATCCCAACCTTGATCCCGAATATTCTCATTCATTGGAAGCAAGTAACTTAACTGATTGGAAAAAAGGTTCTGTGCTGGCGGGGGTTTATTATCGCCATAAGAAGGGTGTGATCGAACGGATCAGGATATTGGATACACTTACAGGAATTACGAATATTATTCCCATAAATCTTTCAACTCAAAATGATCTAGGACTAGAATTTACCCTCTACATTACCGCTACTGATTGGTGGAAACTAAATGGAAGTTTCAATTTTTTCAAATCAAATGCAACAGGGGAATATAATGACGATGTACTGGAAAGCGAAACTGTATCATGGACAGGCCGTGGAGTATCCAGGATGACTTTTTTTAAGAAGCTGGATTTCCAGGCATCAATAAATTATCAATCACCAAGAAATAATACACAGGGTAAAGAACTTTCAACGTATTCAATTGATCTCGGATTGGCAAAAGATGTTTTTAAAGAAAAAGCCACACTCACTTTGAATGTAAGAGATCTAATGAATTCTCGCAGGAGGAGGTCGATAGTAGACTTACCCGACTATTATTCCAGTTCAAATAATTTGTGGCGGCCACGGCAAATAAATCTTACTCTAAACTTCAGGATAAATCAGCAAAAAATTGAAAGAGACGATGATAATGACGAAGGGGGAAGTGAAAATTGATCCTCATTGCCTTTGTTTTAATACCTGATTTTTCCCTCCGCTCACAAACTGGCACCATTTTTATCCTAATAAATTAAACAAGAAGTTTATGGCAACAATAACAAAAGAATCCATTAAGATCCAGGGTGAAAAATTGGTGAATAAAGTAAAAGAATTGGTGAAAGAAGGAAATGTCAGGAAGATCAGCATTCATGAAAAAGATGGCAGAGAGTTAATGAGTTTTCCTTTAAGCCTTGGCGTTGTAGGGGCAGTATTCGCTCCGGTGCTTGCAGCTGTTGGTGCTTTAGCAGCATTGATCGGTGAATGCAGCATTACAGTTGAAAGAGAAGAGAAAGCCTGAATAATTTTGCTACCTGTATATTTTGCCTGTCTTAGCACAGGCTTTTTGTGTTTGACCTTTTCATTATTTCATTAAATTGTAGATTATATTACAGGCTGTTTATTTCATCTCTACAATATTTTAAAAATGACGATCAGGAAAGCTTCTTTTATAAC
>DATDCP010000140.1:0-18324 GCA_036524255.1 Chitinophagaceae bacterium | reverse complement strand
TTTATAAAAGTAAATTAAATGGCTTCCTAGGGCCTTGTATGTTCTAAAAATGAGGTATTTTCGTATCAGATTTGCGTTACCGTGGCGATTTGAAACTAATGAGTAATTCATGAGTTAGTAACCTCAGATTTCTTCAGAATATTGATCTCCAAGCGATTTTGAGATAGGTTCGAATCCCTCTCTCTCCGCTGGAAGCAAAATTCAAAGAATTTATCAGCCCGCAAATCGTTGATTTTCGGGCTTTTTTTATTTTATATCTGACCTAACTACTCTATTTCGTTCCGAAAAACCAATGAGTAAGAAATGAGTCTCAGAACAAAAAGATATGTGAATATAATTCAACAGCATTGATATTTAAATTTGAAAACCAACCGATGAACTTAAATTTGCAGGCCCATTATCTTAATAAATGTTCGAAATTGAAAGCCGTAACTTTATGGCATATTTGTCATACAAAATAATCTGGCCTAATACTATTGATCATTTAAATCTAAAATTTTAAACCATGATATCGGGACACAACTTTATTGGATTTGAGAAAAAAGCTACCGGTGAAAAAAACCTGTACGCTTTCTCATCTTTATTGAAAAATAATTTGCCAGGTGAATTTATTGGAGCTACTGAAATTGAAATCCACGAGGCGATTGAAAAAGCAACCGTTGCTTTTGAAACTTACAGGCAAACTTCCTTTGCTGAAAGAGCAGATTTTTTGGAAGCCATTTCAGAGGAGATCATGCAATTGGGTGATGCACTGATTGAAAGAACTCATTTGGAAACAGGATTACCTGAAGCTCGTATAACAGGTGAACGTGGGAGAACTGTAGGACAGTTAAAATTGTTTGCCTCTCTTTTGCGTGAAGGTTCTTTTGTGGAAGCAATCATTGACACTGCATTGCCTGAACGCAAACCTTTGCCCCGTTCAGATTTGAGAAGGATGCAGCATCCGATAGGGCCTGTAGCAGTTTTTGCAGCCAGTAATTTTCCTTTGGCATTTTCAACTGCTGGCGGTGATACTGCTTCTGCCTTAGCAGCAGGTTGCCCGGTAATTGTAAAGGCGCACAGTTCACACCTGGGAGCAAATGAATTGATAGCAACAGCTATCATTATTGCAGCTAAAAAATGCGGCATGCCGGATGGTGTGTTCTCATCTTTAATTGGTGAAGGAGTTCTGCTTGGACAACAATTGGTAAAACATCCCCAAATAAAAGCAGTCGGATTTACAGGTTCTTTCCGTGGAGGTATGGCATTGCTTAAAGCGGCGGTTAACGAAAGAGAAGAACCTATTCCTGTATATGCAGAGATGAGCAGTATCAATCCTGTTTTAGTCCTTCCTAATAAAATAGCGCAGGATGTTGATGCAGTGGCTTCTCAACTTTCTGCGTCTATCACTCTTGGAGTTGGACAGTTTTGTACCAATCCCGGGTTGTTGTTTGTAATAAAAGATGGAAACACAGAAACATTTATTCAGAGACTTGCACAGGCATTGCAACAAGTGAATCCGGCAACAATGTTAAATCAATCCATTTGCGCCGCCTATTATAAAGAACGCCAGCAATTGCTGTCAGTGCAAGGTGTTGATGCGGTTTTGACAGGCGATGAAGGACGGGAAGAATACAAAGGCCGCCCTTCGCTTGCAAAAACATCTGCGAAGATCTTTGGTGAGAATAGTTCATTACAAAACGAAGTGTTCGGCCCCTTATCTCTCGTTGTGGTTTGTGAAGATGAAAACGATTTAAGATCTGCATTACGGTCATTGCACGGACAGTTAACCGGAACTATCATTGGGACACCAGATGATTTAAAACGTTTTCAAAGCTGTGTTGATCTGCTGATAGCAAGAGTAGGAAGAATGATTTACAATGGTGTACCTACAGGTGTTGAAGTTTCTCACTCCATGATGCATGGTGGACCTTTTCCTGCAACTACTTTTTCACACTTTACATCCGTCGGTACCGAAGCGATCAAACGTTTTTTGCGTCCCGTATGCTACCAGGATTGCCCGCAGGAATTTTTGCCTGATCAATTGAAAGATAAAAACCCACTTGGCCTTATGCGTAAATTAAATGGAGAATTTACAAGAGATGCAGTGCATCAAATGGAACCCGTGTCACAATAAATTTAAAACTGGTAGTTACCAGTTAAATTCAAAAAAGTAAAAAGGCGTTCACATTATCGTGAATGCCTTTTTAATCTTGTTTTGCTATTCATTACGCAAAAAACGGCACTCCCTGTGTCGCATACTTCTTCATCGCTTCCATATTAAGATCAACACCAATTCCTGGTTTTTCAGATACTTTGATGAAGCTGTCTTTTACCCAATTCTCTTCATCAAATGTTACAATTTCCTTGTACATTTTATTGGTATGGAAATAAGATTGCCATTCCATTAGGTGGAAATTAGGTACTGATACACAAACGTGGGCACAAGCCATGGCACCGAGTAAAGAAGCCACCATATGTGGAGAAAAAGGTTTATAATATAAATTAGCAAGGTTAGCTATTCGCTGCCCTTCGCCTAATCCACCACATTTTTGCAGATCTGGCATTATAATATCTACACCATTATCCATCAATTGCTTGAAACCATAGCCAAGATATACATTTTCACCTGCCGCAATGGGTGTATTGGTTTCCGCACCAATTTCTTTAAATGCAGCATAGTTCTCTGCCGGAACTGGCTCTTCTAACCATGTCAGGTTCAATGGTTCCACTTTCTTGGCAATAGCCTGTGCAGTTACAAAATCATAGCGTCCGTGCATGTCAACGCAAATATCAATTTTCGGACCTACTGCCTCCCGTACCGCAGCGAGCTGGTTGTACATCCTGGATATTTCACCAGGGCTTGCAGTCCAGTTCCAACGGTCATATTTGTCAGGATCAGATGCATAATCAATGTCAAATTTCAAGGCATTAAAACCCCAGTTTTTAATAGCTTCTTTTCCAGCAGTTGCAAAATCAGCCGGAGATGGGAATTGTGAACGGTAAAGAGCCGTATCACAATATACCCTTACTTTGTCACGAAATTTACCACCCAATAATTGGTAAACAGGAAGACCCAATGCTTTACCAGTCAGATCCCACAAGGCGGTTTCGATAGCAGATAAAACTGCCACATACATCCCAGATTGTCCCCCACCAAAGTGGGCACCTCTGCGAAGCTGTTCAAAGATCTGATGTATATTGAACGGGCTTCGTCCCCTTAATCCTCTTCCCATGTTTTGCACAATGTGATAAGTTCCCCTAATAGCATCTACACCTTCACCAAGACCATATATATCCTGGTCGGTAAAAATTTTGACAAACAAACTACCGCCAATATAGCCGCATTTTACATCGGTGATCTTTAAGTTGGATGGAGCTGAAAACTTCGGCGTTCTTTCAACAGCATCCTCTAGTCCCCTGCCAAAGGTTGCCATTGGTGCTAATGGCGCCATTGCAGCGGCAATCGCTGCTTTAGATAAAAACGATCTTCTTGAATTTGACATTGTGTTAGTTTTTTTTATTAAAAATTAAGTTTAAAATAGAGGTTGAATTGTTGTGAAACTCTCCAACCTTTCGATGCTAGTTGCTATTAGTTGGCTGGCTAGTGCTTTCTCTTTGTTTTATAATTTCCTGCACTTGTTCCCTGCCAACGGGCAATTTGTTAATGTTGTCTTTGAGCCATTGAGTAAAATCTTTTTGAATATTGTCAGCCCATCTTGCATCAATTTGTCCGGCAGTATATTTTCCTTCCCGTATACGGAGTTGTCCAAACATGTCTTCTAAACGAACAAGCTCTGAACTTTTTACTACTCGTTCTGCTAAATGCGGGGGAATGAAAATAACAACTCCCAATTTACCTAACACAACATCACCTGGCATTACTGTTACCCCTTTGATATTTGTTGGCTTGTTAATGCCTACAATCATGGTAGTTAAGTCCCTGCCTTGTCCACCGCCGGGATTATGAAAAGAAGGATCATAACTGCTGAAAAAAGAAGTAAAGCCACCGAATTCCTTTAAGCCTTCCACATCTCTCAGTGCACCGTTATACACAATTCCATTTCCTGTTTTTGTGTAAATGGCCGTACCTACCCTGTCTCCAATGGTAGGTCCATTCTTTTTTGCTCCAAATTGATCGGCAACATATACATCGCCTTTTGTCAACTGCTCTACTGCCCAAACGTTTTGAGCCAGCCTTCCTTCTTTCTTTCCCATCGAATCAATGGCCTTCCATACATCGGGACGACCTGGCATAAACGTGGTGGTATAAGCACGGCCCACCAGCACACTATCAGAATTGATGATCTGCCCCCAGCCTTCTGCGATCTGGTACCTGTAGCCTGCACCACTAATTATGGCCCAGGCTTCTTCAATTGTAACAGGTTTCATTCTTTTGATAATATCGTCCGATACTTTGGGTCTTCCATCGGGGAAACGTTCACCCTTCCAATCCGGTGTTAGTGCAATTATTTCTTCTTTACTGGCTTGTACGTACTGGCTTTTTACCTGTAGCGAAAATGCCATCATAATAATAGCAGGCAATAGTAGTTTCAATTTTGACATAAATTAGAAATTTTAATGTACTCGTTAGTATTAATTAATAAATGATAGACGTTTTATTTTTTCTTTTCTTCTGGTCTTGGGGCATCAGGATCCCTGTTATGCCACCAGTTGGCAAGTATGGAACCGTTAAGATTCATAATCACTGCAAATACTGCGGGTGCCAAACCGGCCAGTGCTATACCCATTTTGATAGCTAATCCTGCTGCCATGCCGGCATTCTGCATACCGACTTCGAGGGCAATTGTTCTTGAATCTTTTTCAGGGAATTTAAGCAGTCGGGCCGACCAATAGCCGAGAAAAAATCCGCTGAGATTATGGATAACAGTAGCTACAATTAAAAGCAATCCTACCTGTTTCAACGCTTCACTTTTATCGGCGCTGATCACAACCAGTACGATGCCAATACCAATCATAGATACATAAGGCATTGCCTTATCAAGCCATTTAAATTTTCCACGAACGACATAATGAAATATAAGGCCAGCCACAATTGGAATAATAACAATCTCTGTAATATGCCATACCATGTCTATGATATTAACTTCTATAAGTCTTCCAGCCAATAATTTCATGAGCAATGGAGTAAAGATAGGAGCTACCAGTGTGGATACCGCAGTTACAGTAACTGAGAGCGCCAAATTAGCTTTTGCAAGAAAACACATTACATTAGAAGCAAGCCCGCTGGGGCAGCAACCTACCAGGATGATTCCCGCAGCTACTTCATCTGGAAAATTAAATAACTTGGCAACCGTAAAGCCTACCAGCGGCATAATAGTATAGTGACAAATGATACCTATCACTACTGCTTTAGGCATACGAAGCACGTCAGCAAAATCCTTAAGACTTAATTCTGTCCCCATTCCAAACATGATCACCTGCATGGCAGGGATGATCAATGCTGTAGTTTTAAAATCGCCTATTGTTTTAAAATAATGAGGATAATACATCGCAAGGCTCACTACTGCCAGTATAATGACGGTAAAAGTAAATCCTTTGAGAAAAGGAATGCCTCTGAAAGCAAAGGCAAGAATGAAAAAGAATAATGCCAACAACCAGCCTCCCCAACTATGGTTATTATTCAAAAGAAGAATAAAATAAAGCAGTAGGCTAAATGCAGCAACACTATAAAAAAATACCGGAGTTCTTTTTGAAATAGACATAAGCAGTTGAAAGTTGTTATTAATAGTTAAGAATACGATTGTATTTAATTACAAACAAAATTTTTAAGATTTTACTTTTTATCTTTTCAATATCCATGATATACAAATTTGCCAAATTAAAAATGACACACTTTCAATCCAGGGTTTAAAATTTGCCATTGTGTAAGCGTGAACTGCTGCACTTTAAATGTAAAACTGTACAAGATAAACTCTATCATATTATGTGTATTTTTTCTCATAGCTTTTTTATATAAAGGCTTCCTCAGGATTGCTGCAAACTGGCGATATCAGCAAATTCATTGGCCAGTTTGGAAGTTAGACGTTCAAATATCTTAAAATACTTCACATACATTTTATGATATAGTTTATCCGGTGTTGTTTGGTCGGTCAACACAACTGATTTCACTGCATCGTCAATTGATTTGTAAATTCCCATTTCCGTTGCGCTTAGTAAGTAAGAACCAAAACTTACACTATGATAGTTCCGGCTGAACCGGACAGGCTTATTGAAAATGTCGGCCACCATTTGTGTAAAGAAAGGCAGGTTACCAAAGCTTCCGTTGATACTGATGTTGTTGATCGTTCTGTGTTCCTCAATGGTTTTGCCAATGCTGTATATTTCGAACAGGATACCCTCAATAGTTGCTCTTACAAAATGTGCTTTCTCATGCTTGATATTCATTCCGAAAAAAACGCCTCTTGCATTGGCATTCCAGATCGGGGCTCTTTCGCCAAGCAAGTAGGGCAGAAATATCAGCCCGTCTGAACCAGGTGATATCTTCATGCCTTCATTGATCAACTCGATCATACTATTTTCTAAGTCAAACGGATTTTTGAAATCCCCAAACTGCCGGGTAAACCATTCAAAAATAACACCGCCACTATTGGTTGGACCTCCGGACACATAGTGGTTTTCAGTTAGCAGGTAATTGAAGATTCGTTGCTTTTCATCCTGCAATACTTTATCCCCCATCACTCTGAAGGCACCACTGTCTTCCACAGTAATGGTTGCCATTCCATTCCCATTTACTCCATCTCCGAGTATGGCCATGCAACCATCACTAGATCCAACAAGAATTTTCGTATCAGATGAAAGACCGAGTGAAACCTGGTAAGCTTTTTTCAATTTGCCTGCCTGCGTGAAAACCGGAACCAGTTCTGGTAACATTTCTGAAGTGATGCCGGCAAATTTCAGCGAGTCCGGTTCCCATTCTATTTTATGAATATTCAGCAACCCAGTAGCGGAGGCAATGCTGTAATCGATCATGTACTCCCCGGTTAGTTGTTGCAGGATATATGTTTTAAGTGATAAAAATTTATTGACCTGCCTGAATTTTTCATTTTCGTTGTTTTTTATCCATGCAATTTTCGTGAGCGGCGACATAGGATGCAATGGCGTTCCGGTAGCAGTGTAAATTTTCTTACCCAGCGTGGAATTTTTCAACTCCGCTGCCTCCCAATTAGCCCTGTTATCGGCCCATGTAATTACATTACCCAGCGGTGTTCCTTTTCTATCTACTGCCAGCACACTGTGCATCGCAGAACAGAAACAAATACATAACACTTTATATCTTTTGGGATGGATAATATCCTCCAGCAAATTTTTTAGCACATTAAGCATAGTGATAAATATCTGGTCCGGGTCCTGTTCGCTATAATCAGGTTCACTGTGAAAAGTAGGGCAATATCCCTTCAATGAACCAATGGAGTTACCATTAAGATCAAATGCATAAATTCTAACTGCGTTGGTGCCAAGCTCTATAGTAATGATACATTCCATTTGGTAAAAATTATTTAGTTCATAAATGATTTTTTCTGAATTCACTGGGCGTATAGCCGGTTAATTTTTTAAATGTGGTGGAAAAATGCTGCGATGAATAGAAGCCCGTGTCCAATGCAATATCTGTAAGATTGATATCCGGCCTCTTTAGCATTTTGATCGCTTCAGAAATACGGATATTGATCAAATAACTGAGTGGTGAAAAGCCTGAATAGCTTTTCACTTTTTCATTGAATAAAGTGGTGCCCAATCCTACCAGCGATGCCATTTCTTCCACGGTCCACTGGTGAGACAGGTTTCTTCGTAATTCCTGTTCCAGCTTCATAAATGTTTTGGGAAAGTCTCTTCCCGGATTGGATATTCTTGTGTATTGCCTGGCTACCTGGATAAAGATTTCATCCAGCAAATGATTTACCCTTGCCTGGTATCCTATCTCCTGGTTGGTTAACTCGGTTTGAATATTTTTAAGTAAGACTCCTGCATCGCTAAACTTCTGAAGAATTGGTGGATGATCCATTTTCAAAACTTTGCTCATTGCTTGATTCTCTGAATCTGACAAACTGCTCCAGGAACCGAGAACCAATTCTTCTCTTTCATTCATTCCGACTTGAATATGTATCCAGGAAAAGGAACCTATCTCCAGTACATTGGCGGCATTTCCCAATTCTGATCCAGGCAACACCAATGCCGCGTCACCCGGATAAAGAATGAACGGATGCTTGCAGATACACCACTCAAACTTGCCTTCCAGTATATAATATATTTTTAACCCCTTTTCAATTGTGCGTGGAAAACCATTGAGCCGAATAGCAGGATTTTTGATCACTCCAATTTCAAGAATGTGTGGAAATAACCGTAGTTCTAAAGCGCTATTATGGCTAAGTACAAATTGATTCATATGCAATTCCGAAAGGCAATTAAACAGCCTTCACTGCAATCGTTTTTTTAAAACATCAACACTGTATAAAGAAAGGGAATTTATTTTATCTGAATTTACAAAATTCAACAATGTTCATTCTTGGAAGTTTTGGTAGCCGGGAATAAATATTTTAGCTTTAGATAATACTAACTCAACGATTATTAAATTATGCAAAGACCCAATGATTGCTTGAGTAAGTTATTCACTGACGTTATTTTTTAAAATCAAAATGACTTGCTTTATGAAGAAAAAACTTCTACCCCCTGATAAGCCGGGTATGATCAGGCTTATGTTTACATTTTTATTTATTGGTCTCTTGTCTGTAGCAAATGCACAAACAACAGTGACCGGCACTGTGACAGACGAGGAAAGTAAACCCGTTAGCGGAGCCACAGTAACGGTAAAAGGCACTGTTACATCTGTCGCAACCGACGCTTCCGGTAAATTCAGTATTAATACCCCGGGTACAGCTACGCTGGTAATATCCTATGTTGGCTTTGTCACCCAGGAGATCCCGCTCAACGGGAGAAGCACTCTTTCAGTAAACCTGGGTCGCGGCGAAGCGACTGCTCTTACGGAAGTGGTAGTAACAACTCTTGGTGTTAAAAAAGAGTCTAAAAAGCTTGGCTATTCCGTAACATCTGTTAATCCGGATGAACTTGTTAAACAAAGGACGCTCAACCTCGGCGAATCTCTCGAAGGTAAAGTAGCAGGACTGAATATTACACCTCCCGCTGCCGGCGCTGGTTCCAGTAACCAGCTACGTTTACGTGGGCAGGTTGGTTTTGCCGGAGCTACTAACTCACCTCTTATCGTAATTAATGGCCTTCCAATGGACCAGGATGCACGGGGTAATAATGGGAATAATCCTTCACGTGACCGGGGAGATAATTTGAATAATATAAACCCCGATGATATTGAAACTATGACTGTATTGAAAGGAGCAACTGCTGCTGCTCTTTACGGTTCGAGGGCTGCAGCTGGTGCGATCATCATTACAACTAAGTCCGGCCAAAAAAACCAGGGTATCGGAGTTGATTTCACTTCCAGTTATACGACCATGCAGGCTTTGAATTTTATGGATGAAATCACGCAGACTGAATATGGCCAGGGGCAGTCAGGCACAAAATTCACAACAGCGGGGCAAGTTCAGGCGAATGGCCAGTTTGGATGGGGGGCTAGATTAGATGGACAACCGACTATTAATTTTGATGGGGTTATGAGACCATACTCTGCTTATCCTAACCAGCTTTATGACTTTTTACAAAGCGGAACTAATCTTACCAACACACTTGGCTTGTCAGGCGGTAATGCAAACGGAAGTTTCAGGGCATCCATCTCAACTACAGATGCCAAGGGAATTGTACCAACCAATGAATATAAGAGGACGATCTTCAACGTTGGGATCAATCATGATGTAACTAAAAAACTGAAACTGCAACTAAATGTTAACTGGGCGGATGAAGATTATATTAATCCTCCGCAGATAGGTACTCAGGGTGATGGCGCAGTAAACTTCTTTAACAGGATGCCTATTTCCACACCACTAGAGGCCTACAGGATTAGTGCCGTTAATGCTGCCGGAGCAGAATATAAGACTAATGGATTCCTGGGAACAGTTAACAACCCATACTACCCGGTGCAAATGGGCCAAAAATACAAGGATGATAGGAACCGTCTTCTTGGAACAGCAACTTTACGTTATGATATTTTCAAATGGCTATATGTGCAAGGCAGGTTCAACTATGACCGTGGTACTAATTTCTCAGAGTCATATGCACTGAATGGAACAGGAGCCGAGGTACTTACAAATAGCGATGGAACATACAGAGGTAACTTTAATATAAGCCAAACCACTACAACCGATATAAATGCGGACTTCCTGGTTGGTGGCAGCAAACAGTTTGACAAATTTTCTGTTGACGCCAGTGTCGGTGGAAACACCTTGAGGACCGAGTTCAGAAATATGAATCAAAGCGCCAATAACTTTACAGTCGCTAATCTTTATTCTATTCCGAACGGGACTGTAAAAAACCAGGGCTATGGTTATAACCAGACTCGCATCAATTCACTCTATGGCTGGGTTGAGCTTGGATGGAATGGAATGTTATACCTGAACGGCACTGTCAGAAATGATTGGTTCTCTGTGTTAAATCCTGCAAATAACGACAAGCTCTATCCATCCGTATCTGGTAGCTTCATCTTTTCGCAGTTATTGCCTAAAATGAACTGGCTTTCTTATGGTAAACTGAGAGCTTCCTGGGCAGAGGTAGGTAGCATCGCAGGTGTGGGGCCTTACGAAGGGGTACTAACCTATAATATCAATCAAAATCAATTTAACGGCCAGACCTTAGCCAGCATTAATGGTGGTGCTGCTCCCAATCCATTGTTGCAGCCTTTTACTGTATCTGAAACAGAAATCGGCCTTGAGCTGAGATTGTTTAAGAACCGGTTGCTTTTGGATATTGCTGCATTTGATAAACTAACCACTGAGCAAATAATAGATATTAATCTTTCCACTACATCCGGGTATAATACCTCAAAAGAAAACCAGGCGTCATTAAAGAACAGTGGTTTAGAAACTCTAATTGAATTGAAAGCTATTCAAACCAAAGATTTTGCATGGACAACTTCCTGGAACAACTCTTATCTTAAGACCGAAGTACTTGATGTTGGTACTCCAAGCGGAACAAGGTTGCTGCTTTACTTTAACGGTACCGGTAACGAGTTTCTCGGAGAAATCAGGTACACAGAGGGGCTTGCGATGAACCAATTATATACGAAAAGCTATAAAAGGAATGCAAAGGGTGAAATTGTCGTAGGTACTAATGGCCGCCTGATCGAAGACAGGACAAGTGGTCCGATAGGCACCGGATTTCATCCTGTTGGCAGTTCAATCCCTAAGTTTACTGGTGGTTGGAATAATACCGTGAACTATAAAAACTTTTCTTTCAATGTATTTATTGACTATAAGTTTGGAGGCACCGTATTAAGTTCTACGCTTTTGAATATGACGAGACAAGGCCATTCCAAATTGTCTTTAGAAGGTCGTGAAGGTGGAATACTAGTTCCGGGAGTTTATGATGCGGGCCTGCCCAATGCTGGTTTGCCCAACACTACCAGGGTTATGGTTACAGGTAATGGCCTGCAGAGCTACTGGGCAGATTACAGAAACTATCAAATTGGAGATCCTTTTACTTTTAAGTCTGATTTCATCAAGCTTAGAAATATTACATTGACATATAATTTCTCAACGCTTCTGAAAGAGGTAGATTTTCTGAATTTTGTAAAAGGACTTTCATTATCAGCTTCCTGCCGGAATGCGGCGATAATCTACAAAGACTTACCGGGTCTTGATCCTGAAGCAATACAGTCATCCGGTGATATCAGGTCTGGTTATGAGAACTCTTCACTGCCAACCACACGTAATTACAATCTTACTTTAAACGTCAAATTCTAACGATATGATAAAAATATTTAAGCGACTGATCTTTATAAGCACCGTTTTCCTTTTTGCAGGGTGCGACAAAGATTTTGTAGAAGTAAACACAAATCCTTATGCGATAAACTCCGTTGATCCCGCTCTTTTGTTTGCGGGAGCTCAACGAACCCATATTGGAACCTGGACGGGAGAACATACAATTGTCCAGCAATTTGTGACCCCTTATAATACCGGCGCCAACCAGGGCTTTAGTTTCAATGTGGATATTGACGGTATGAGTAATGCCAAATGGGGGGAATATAACTCGAATATCAAAAATTTGATCCAGGCTTTGACGAACTTAGGACCGACTACCACCCGTAATAATTTAAAGAACATGATACGGATATGGAAAGCGCAGGTATTCATGGGTATGGTCGATGCCTATGGCGATGTTCCTTACTCCGAAGCAGGAAAAGCTGTTTCAGACGTTATTTTTTATCCCAAATATGACGATGATGCGGCTATTTATGCCGACCTGTACAAAGAGCTAAAAGAAGCTATAGCTGCTTTGAGCCCTACTGCTGACTTTGTTCCCGAAGATCTCTTTTATGGCACTAAAGCTCAGCCTTCAACAAAAACTTCAACCGCTCCTGATCAGGTAGCCAAATGGAAAAAATTGGGTAATTCATTGCTGCTAAGACTGGGAATGCGCTACTCTAAACTGGATGCCTCAAAAGCTCAGACCATCGTAGCTGAGGCATTTGCAGGCGGAGTGATGGCTTCCAATGCAGATAATGCTCACGTTAAATACGATGGAACGCTTTATCTTATAGGAGACAACAATGTATTGCGAAACTTCTCCCAGTTTAACTATGCTGCAGAGCCTTTCGTAAATCAACTCAAATCAACAATGGATCCCCGCGGCAAATTCATTTTGGCAAATTTCCCAAATCCGGGCAATGTGGCAGCAACACCTAATCCTGATACCGTTTTGGCTAATATGTTTGGTGTACCTATTGGAATTGAAGATGGACCGCTTGCGGCTGCCCCTTACAGAGGCACCAGGATGGGAGGGCTTAACTATTCACAGGTGAACGTATGGACAATAGCTGCTCCGAATGCTCCTGAGTTTTGGGTAACATATGCTCAAACATCCTTATTGCTTGCGGAAGCAGCTAAGAAAGGTTGGGTTCCTGGGGGTGACGCTCAAGCCAAGACATATTATGACAATGGCATTATTGCAGACATGGATGCGTTTTCTCTCTATCCCGGAACCACTCCTATTTCAGCTGCGGATAAAACAGGATACCTGGCTCACCCTTCAGTAGTGTACAACGCAACTGATGCAATTAAACTGATCAATACTCAATACTGGATCGTATCGATTAGGAACGGGACTGAGGCTTTTGCCAACTTTAGGAGAACTGGATTTCCTGCTTTAACTCCGAATCCTGTCCGTGGAGCTCTTGGTACGGCCGAGGGATTTATCAGGAGGTTGTCATATCCTAATGTTGAAGCATCTGCAAATACAGTGAATTATAATGCTGCTGCGACAGCAATAGGTGGTGATGAATTAAAGGTGAGAGTATTCTGGGATAAACCATAATACTGCGTAAATATTTAAAACAATTTGTTCTCGCACTATAGAAGGCCCTATGTTTTACATAGGGTCTTTTTAAACTAATTTACTATTCGGCAAGCGAACAGAAATTAGCTGAGTCGATGTGCGAAAGTCATCTTACAGTGGGGTAATATTTAAACCACAAAATTATTACTGTGTGTGAGGACCGATAGAAAATAATAGGCTTACTCAATGAAAAAAACTTCAATTGATGCTTCTTCGAAAGACAAACTAAGAAGCCGTGACTGGTTCGCGAAAGATGACAAAATGGGATTTGTACATCGATCATGGTTGCGTAACCAGGGTTATCCTGATGATTATTTTCGTGGCAAGCCTGTCATTGGTATCTGCAATACATGGAGTGAACTAACGCCTTGCAATGGTCATCTGAGAGATTTTGCAGAAATAGTTAAACGAGGTGTTGCTGAGGCCGGAGGATTTCCGCTCGAGTTTCCTGTTACATCTCTCGGCGAAACCATCATGCGGCCAACCTCTATGCTTTTTCGCAACCTTGCCAGTATGGACACTGAAGAAACCATTCGTGCCAATCCGATAGATGGAGTGGTGTTACTTACAGGTTGTGATAAAACAACTCCTTCCACACTGATGGGCGCATGCAGTGTTGACCTGCCAACAATTGTTGTTCCAGGTGGGCCAATGCTAAACGGAAGATTTAAAGGAGAATGTTTGGGCTCAGGTTCTTTCAACTGGATGGTGAAGGAAAAAATGTTGGTTGAAAATTATACCGCGGAGGATATCCTGGAAGCTGAAATAGGAGTTGCACGAAGTGCGGGTCACTGCATGACGATGGGAACCGCGTCCACAATGGCCTGTATGGTAGAGGCACTGGGATTGACTTTGCCGGGTGCTGCTGCTATTCCTGCAGTGGATGCACGAAAAAAAGTAATGGCCCAACTTTCAGGAAGAAGAATTGTTGAAATGGTGAAAGAAAACATGAAGCTTTCAAAAATTCTTACAAGAATTGCATTTGAAAATTCAATTGTGGTGAATGCGGCCATTGGCGGCTCAACCAATTTCATTATTCATCTTTTAGCCATTGCTGGAAGAATTGGAGTTGAGTTAAAACTTGAAGATTTTGACAGCATAGGAAGTAAAATTCCGTTGCTGGTCAATCTAAAGCCTTCCGGTAAATATTTAATGGAAGACTTCTATTATGCCGGGGGTCTGCCTGTTGTAATTAAAGAACTTAAAAAATATTTACACAACAATGCCTTAACAGTTAATGGCAAAACCATTGAAGCAAATAATACAAGTCCGGTTTGCTACAACCGGGATGTGATCGCAACAACTGATAAACCATTACAGGAAAATGCAGGCATTGCGGTGCTTAAAGGAAACCTGTGTGAGCAAGGTGCTGTTATTAAACCGTCTGCTGCTTCAAAGGAATTATTGAAACATCGTGGCCCTGCCGTAGTATTTGAAACCATGGAAGATTATCACGCAAGAATTGATGATTGCAACCTGGATATTCATGAAAATTCAATCATTGTTTTAAAAAATGTGGGGCCTGTTGGTTATCCCGGGATGCCTGAGGTTGGCAATGTAGATCTGCCTGAAAAATTATTGCGTAAAGGAGTTAAAGACATGATACGTATTTCCGATGGCAGAATGAGTGGCACAGCCGGAGGAACTGTAGTGTTGCATGTTTCACCTGAATCTGCAATTGGTGGTGTGCTGGCCCTGGTCAAAGACGGCGATATTATAGAACTAGATGTTGACAAAAGAAGATTGCATTTAGATATAAGTAATGAGGAACTGAAAAAGAGAAAAGCTGAATGGATCGCTCCAATGCAAACAACAAAAAGAGGATATGTAAAGTTATACGTCAATCATGTGCAGCAAGCGCATCTTGGGGCTGATTTGGATATCCTGCAAGGTGGCTCGGGCGAAGAAGTGACGAGAGATTTACATTAGATCGACTTCGGTTTAGACTGAAAATTCAGAATGGATGAAACCTTACAAAACACAGCGTGGAATTATAGTTGAAAACGAAAATGATTTTTCTTATGATAACGAAGCTGGAATTCTTTTATAAATGATGATTCGCTCTTTCAAATAATGAAACAAAAAATCAGAGCCCTCACTCTTTCTCAGAACAATTGAGTTGCAAATATTGGGTTTTGCGGTGTCACTTACTTTGGTCTTTGCTGACAAAGATGGATTTAGATAAGATTATCTTGATGCATTGAAAGAATTAAAGTAATCAACATAACAATTATGTAGACACTTTTCCGATAAAGCAACCAACTGCAGAGGGTGAGGTAATTAAAATCAATACGCCAGTATTGAAAGACGTTGAAATAAAAAACAGAGCTTATGAAAAAAAACTCAACCAGATTTTCCTTACTTTTTATTGTAGCATGTAGTATTTCCTTTTTTGCTATAGCACAACCACCCCGGAATGCACCTCCGGCCTTTGAGTCGCATGAAGTGCATAAAGACAATAAAGTAACCTTCCGGTATTTTGCACCTAACGCAAAAGAAGTTAAGGTCAGTACACAATTGGCTGCAGGTGCCCAGTCAATGGTCAAAAGTGATAGCGGTGTCTGGACCATAACACTTGGACCTGTTAAGCCTGATATGTATCCCTACAACTTCCAGGTAGATGGCATACAAATAGCAGATCCAAGAAACTCAGTTATTTTTCCTAATGAAGGTTTTCAGAACAGTATTATTGAAATAACCGGTGATGTTCCGTTAGTACACACGATTCAGAATGTCCCTCACGGTACTCTCTCCTATCGTTATTATAATTCTCCTGAACTCGGCGCAAGACCTGTATTGGTTTATACTCCCCCGGGTTATGAAGTTGATACAAAAACAAAATACCCTGTTCTTTACCTGTTGCACGGTACTACCGATACAGAAGAAACATGGGCCAAAGTAGGAAGAGCCAATATTATTCTTGACAACCTTATAGCACAGGGAAAAGCAAAGCCCATGATCATTGTGATGCCTTATGGTCGTGCTTATCCAAAAATCAGTAAGTCGTCCGGCAGTCTCAGAAACTGGGATAACTTACAGGAGATCAAAAAAGATTTTTTAAACTCCCTGTTCCCTTTTATCGATAAAAATTACTGAACTAAAGCTGATAAAGACAACCGGGCCGTTGCGGGTTTTTCCGGCGGTGGTGGTACAAGCTTGTATATCGGTTTAAATAATCCAGATCTGTTCAGTTGGGTTTGTGGATTTGCTCCCGGCATGCTGAAAGATGAATTCGACCGTAACAACACTGTTGCTTTTCAAAATCCCTCGCTTACTAACCAACGGTTGAAATTATTCTGGATCGGAGTAGGTAAAGAAGATGGTTTGTATCCGGTTATTTCAGATTACATGAAAGTGTTGGATGAAAAGAAAATTAAACATGAAACTTTTATCTCTGATGGAGGACATACCTGGATGAATTGCAAGCTTTACCTGTCAACCATTGCGCAAAAACTTTTTAAATAGATTTTATCAACAACTAAAGCTTCTGTATGAAAAGAAGATCCTTCAAGCAGTTTGCCAGCTTTACTTTTTAAAAGATTAGCTGAAATAAAAAAACTGGTGAAGGTTTTTTAATTATTAATAATAAATAAAGACCTATTTCAAACACAATGAAACAAATAACTCCATTCATCTGCGCCATAGTGATGCTTTGTAATAGCATCAATGCTCAGCCTGGTGTGAAAGAAGCGCCAAAAGGATTTGATTCCTTGCGTGCAGATATTCCTCACGGAAAAATTGACAGCATCAGCTATTTTTCAAAAACAGTAGATACAATAAGAAGAACACTTATTTACACTCCGCCCGGGTTTTCAAAAAAGAAAAAATATCCTGTGCTGTATTTGTTGCATGGTATCGGTGGCGATGAAAAAGAATGGCTGAATGGCGCAAACCCTCAGGTAATATTAGACAACTTGTTCGCCCAGGGTAAAATAGAACCTATGATTGTGGTAATGCCTAATGGCAGGGCCATGAAAAACGACCGTGCCGGCGGAAATATTATGGCACCCGATAAAGTACAGGCATTTGCAAATTTTGAAAAAGATTTGCTGAATGATTTGATTCCTTTTATTGAGAAAAACTATGTTGTATTTACAGATAGAGAACACCGTGCCATTGCAGGTTTATCAATGGGTGGCGGACAATCACTGAACTTTGGTTTAGGTAATCTTGATAAGTTTGCGTGGATAGGTGGCTTTTCATCTGCACCTAATACAAAAACACCGCAGGAATTAATACCTGATGTAAATGCAGCAAAAGAAAAAATAAAACTGTTGTTCATTTCCTGTGGCGCCAGTGATGGACTTATCAGCTTTAGTAAAAGAACACATGATTACCTGAAGCAAAACAATATTCCGCATATTTATTTTATTGAACCCGGCGTTCACGATTTTAAAGTATGGAAGAATGGATTGTATATTTTCTCACAATTAATTTTCAAACCGGTTGATCCATCCACCTTTTCGAAATACCCTGTCGCCGGTGCTCCTGCCCCATCCAATGTTCGCAACGCTGCATATCCGCAAATACTTCCGGACAGCCGTGTGATCTTTAATATCAAAGCACCGGCAGCACAAAAAGTACAAATAGATTTAGGTAAAAAATATGATCTTATAAAAGACACAGCTGGTTTTTGGAAAGTAACTACTGACTCTATCAGTGAAGGGTTTCATTATTATTCTTTATTAATAGATGGTGTGGCAGTGGCAGATCCTGCCAGCGAAACTTTCTATGGTATGGGAAGAATGGCCAGCGGAATTGAGATCCCTTTTAGTGGTGGTGCTTATTATGCCTTGCGAAATGTACCGCATGGTGATATTCGCATCAAAAAATATTATTCAAGAGTCACTAATTCATGGAGGCAGTTTT
>DATDCP010000139.1:0-4973 GCA_036524255.1 Chitinophagaceae bacterium | reverse complement strand
TTATATAGTCCTTCCAGCTTTCGATATACACGATATCATTCACAAAAACTTTTTTCATATCCCTGTCAACTTTCAGGTATACAAAAGTCCCGGGATTGGGCGTATCATTTGTGATCAAAGAAGAAACTTCTCTGCCCAACAACCGGTTCAGTTTGGTAATCGCTTTAAAAAAACGCTCAAACGAAACTGGTTTTACCAGGTAATCCACTGCATCCAACTCAAATCCGTCAACAGCATATTCCCTGTATGCAGTGACAAAAATTACTTTGGGAGGATGTGATAAATTTTTTAAAAAATCAGTGCCAAGAAGCCGGGGCATTTTAATATCAAGAAAGATCACGTCAACTGTTTTCTGGTGCAAAACCGTCAATGCTTCAATGGCATTCCTGCATTGACCCGCTATCTCCAGCCCATTGATCGAGGAAATATAGGAAGCCAACACTTTTAGTGCCGGAGGTTCATCATCTATGAGCAGGCAGCGAAGTTTCATGATGTGTTTTTTGCGAGATGATCAATGCTTCAGGAGTATAAATGGTTACCGGCTGTTCATTGGCCAGTATCAACATCATTGATACTACAAAAAAATCACCTTCATCATTGATCTTCAGATCAAATTTACCGGGATAAATAAACTCAAGCCTCTTTTTTACATTATTGATACCAATACCATTAGCTCTCAGTGATACATATTCATTTTTGCTATTCGCAATCTTGCATTTCAGCGTGCCATGCATGACTGATATGTCCACACTGAGCCAGGATTTTTCTATTTGCTCCGATGTACCATGCTTAAATGCATTTTCCAAAAAAGGAAGCATTAGCAAAGGAGCAATAAACTTATCCTTGATTTCCCCTTCTACGCTCCAGGATATTTCAATTTTATTGCCATACCGCTCTCGTTCCAGATCAATATAATTTTTCATGATCTTGATCTCGTTTTCAAGTCGCACTTCATCTGTCTTACAATCATAAAGCATGTAGCTGAGCAGGGACGAGAGCTTTAAAATAAGTCCGGGTGTTTTAGGCGAATTTTCCAGCGAAAAAGAATAAATATTATTTAACGTATTAAATAGAAAATGCGGATGCACCTGTGCTTTCAGCAATTGTAGTTCTGCTGTAATTTTTTCCTGCTGTGCACGCATCCAGTCCTGCTGCTTAATTGTCCACAACTTGAAAAATTTTATGATCATTGGGCTGGCGGCCGATGTGGTCATGCAGAGAAAACAAAAAGCCAAAGGCCCTCTTGGCAAAATATTATCGAGACCCATTGCTTCCTGCGCAGGAATTAAAACATAACTTCTGTAGCCTGCATCAATAAAGAGACCGACAGCGCCCCATGCTAATGTTAGGAAAAAAAATGCCAACACTTTTCCTTTCAACAAAAGATGCGGAATTGCTCCATATACCAGGGGATAACCGAATAAAATAAATGCAGGCACCCACATTATCATATTGAGCAGTTGACGTCCGTACGATAAGGGAACTCCCATCACAACCCAGAATGCAGCCCATATCGCAGTGTGAAATGACCAATAAAATACATGTCGCCATACCCTGTAGCGGGGAGAAAAAATAAAGTTATTGTAAGGAATGGATTGCATCTGTTAATATCCTCCACAATTTAAACATTTGACCTGTTGCATGCTTCAAATGCTGATACAAAAACGACAAGCAGCCTGTAATTGCGACGAACAGCATTTTTTTTCTATAAAAGCAGTTGAAGCCTTTTCATTGCTTTATTACTGCAATTTTTTTCGCTTATCGATTTGTGTTAGCAGGCTGCAAGGCTAACTTTTACCTTGACCATGTAATATTCTCTTTCAATCCTCAAACTTATTATTATGAAGAATACATTAATCAAAAATGCCAGTTTTGTTTTTGTTTTTATCTTATTTTTTGTTTCATGTCAAAAACAAGTATCAAAACCAGAACTGCCGGAAGAAATTTCAACAGCGGCAAATAACCAAAATAAGCATGGTCACTTAAAACAAACCAAAACATTTTCATCTGATGTAGCTATTCGATGGATGAATATGCAGATAGAACTAATGAGAAAGACAACAACTGTCGGTAATGTTGCTTTTTCCCGCCATTATGCCTATAGTGGTATTGCATTATATGAGTCCGTGGTGCCCGGTATGCCGGCTTACCAGTCTATTGCTTCACAATTGAACGGATTAAATGGCTTACCAGTAACAACTCCTGGTCTCGCCTATAATTGGGCAGCCAGTGCAAATGCAGCATTGGCATTTATAAATAAAAAAATGTTTCCAAATGCAAGTGTTGAAGATAAGGCAGCTATGAATGCATTAGAAGTTGCACTTCAATCCCAATACATAAATGAATCAGGTGCTGATATTATCAATCGTTCTGTAGACTTCGGCCGGGCTGTAGCTCAAAAAATAATTGATTGGGCTGAAACAGATGGCTATCAACATCTCAATGATCCTTATTCTCCACCGCATTCTGGCGGACAATATTGGACCCCTCCTGCTCCGCTGGTAATTCATGCCTTGCCTTACATGGGCTATCTTCGTCCAATAGTCCCGGGCAGCGGTAACGATGCTCATCCCAATCCTCCCAATTATGCTGCTCTTCCTGCTATGACACTGGAAGTAATTAATGCAAAACCAGCTACCGGTACGGATAATTATAATAAAGCTTTTTGGTGGAGAGATTTTCCAGGAACCAGTACACCCGGACATTACATAAGTATTTTGAGGCAAGTATTACAAAAAGAAAGATCAACATTGGATGTAGCTGCTATTGCCTATGCCCTCGGCGGCATCATTGATGTGGATATTTCTATCAGCACATGGAAAGCTAAATATGAATATCTTTTAGCAAGGCCATTTAATTATGATGATTTTATGGGCCAACCATTCACAGCACTTTTAAGTGCTCCACATCCCGAATATCCTGCAGCGCATGCTTCATTGTCGGCTGCCAATGCAGAAGCAATGACTGTTGTTTTCGGAGACAATTATGCATTCACCGATAGTACATTTAATGGTTTGGTCACACCACAAGGAATTACGCTTTCACCCAGGTCTTATACTTCTTTCCATGAAGCAGGAGAAGAAGCCGGGTGGTCAAGACTATATGGAGGCATACATTACCGGCAGTCTATCGAAACAGGATTCTGGCAGGGAAGAAAAGTAGCAAATAATATTATCAGCAAGTTGAAGTTTTTGAAAGAGTGAATTTGATTTTAATGATCGCATTGATCGCTTTTAAAGAGCCCTTCTGTAAATAGAAAGGCTCTTTTTTTTAAATAAAACAAAATCGTCATGCTATAAAATCAAATTATTTCTTTGGCTGCTCATATAGTGTTCGTTCTCTGATTTTTTTTTCAAACACTGCCGCGGCAGTAGCAGCTGAGATAGAAACAAAAGTAGTTACAATACATATGGCAAGAAAACCCGCAGGGTCGTCATCTTTATTATGAAATATCATTATGTATAGTCCTGCCATCACAATTAAGACGCTCAGTACGATTGCGCAATATTTTATACTCCTTAAAGCCCTCGCCGAGTTTAGTGAGAATGCTTTATTCTGTCCGATATATCCGAGTAATTTGAACGCCTTATACAGTGCAATAAAAAATGGGATAGACGCGGCATAGCCATACAAGATCAATGGATCAGAGTAAATGCTGAGCAGATCTAAGTTTGTGGCTCTCCCCTCGGTCAGGGGAAACCGAATCATGATGGTTAGTGCCAGAATGCCAATAAGCACGATGACCACTTGAAGAAATATTGTTGAACTTTGTTTCATAAAAGAGCTTAAACAGTGTTTTGTTTGTTTGTCTTTATATTTTTTTTTGTATTTGCCAGTAATGTCCAAATGGGTCTTTAATTGTTCCTTGCCTATAACCGTATTCGTAATCCTGGGCTGGACTTATTTGAACTGCACCCGCTCTTATTGCATTGCTCATTACTTCGTCCACATCTGAAACAAATAAGCCAATACAGATCGTAGTGCCATTGTTTTTGTCAGGAGAAAAGAAATACTGTTTTGCGGTTATTTCGTGTATATGAAATATAGTACCGTCAATAGAAAGTTCTACAACGTGAATACTGCCGTCATCGTTAGAAAATCGCATTTGTTCTGATGCTCCAAAAGCATTTTCATAAAACGAAATGTCCTTTACTCCATTATTTATGAAAAGCTCCGGTGCAAAAAATGTTTTGCGGTCTTTTATTATCATATTGTAGTCTTTAAATGATCAAAGGTCTTATCCGATTGCTATCACAATGTTAGATGATTGTCCGGTCGCTTAATATTGCAGGCAACATTCTGCTTTACGCAAGTTCTTGTACAGAAAGTTAATGATTTCCAATTGTAAGTTGTACATAAATGCATTTCAATTCGCAGATGTTGCTGCGAAGAACTATGGAAGAAAGATATGATAACTAATTCCCGGGGCCTGCCTCTTCATTCATTTATGTTGTACTGGTTGCGGGACCAAGGGGGGACGGAGAGGAAGACGAAAATCAGTCACATGAAATTATTCATTAAATTGAATTACAATTTACCGGCAGTTTCATTCATTCAATATATTTTTCTAAGTGACTACATATCGTTATGGGATCTCCTGGATAATTACTTTGTTGTTATTTGTCATGCATGCACCGGCCCAGCAACCTACTGCAGAAACAGATCATGATACAACTTATTACGAATCCTTCATGAGTAAAAAAATTACCGGCAGATATTATTTTGGTCAGAAATACACCGCATTAGAGATAAAAAGAAATAACAAAACAACTCCCCGTCTTCGATACGTGCCTAACACAACTTTAAATATGGGGATCGGAGCTACCTATGGGTTCTTTACATTGAACCTTGCTTATGGTTTTGGATTTTTGAATCGCGGTGAAGAACAAAAAGGCAAAACCAAGTATTGGGAAAACCAGGGACACATGTATGGACGTAAGTGGGGCTATGATTTCTACGCACAATTTTATAAA
>DATDCP010000138.1:0-5452 GCA_036524255.1 Chitinophagaceae bacterium | reverse complement strand
GGAGTTAATTTTCTTATATCGCTAAATTCATCAACTTGTGTAGCACCAATAACAAACATTAAATTTTCAAGCGTACCCCAGTTTGAGGCCGTTTTCAATACTTTCACATAAAGAAATTCATCCACTCCATGTCTTGTATCTTCACGCACCAACTTTTTGAATTCAAAATCAGTTGCTCCTTTATTGGAGGTTAGTCCCAGGACAATTGCCCACTTACCATCGTAATTTAAGAATGGCTCCACACTATCTTTTCCCATATACGGTGCAACCGTTATAGCATCAAAAGGAAGCGTCTCAAAAAATGCCTTTGCATATTGATTCGATGTATTTCCAATATCGCCACGTTTTGCATCAGCGATCTTAAAATGCTCTTCTCCTATATAGCGAACAGTTTTCTCCATTGCTTGCCACCCTTTTACCCCTAATGCCTCATAAAAAGCCGTATTGATCTTATAGGCAACACACAGGTCTTTTGTTTTATCAATGATGGCTTTATTAAAACTATAAACAGGATCCGGTTCAGATAAAAGATGTTTTGGGATCTTCGTGATGTCAGTATCCAACCCAATACAGAGATAAGATCGTTTTTTGAAGATTTGTTCAACAAGTTGCTGTCGGGTCATGCAGCGAAGATAAGAACGACGATTTACTTGATTTAAAAAGATTAGCCGGAAAATTCGAAAACCGGGCTAGACAATTAACTTCCTTAATATCTCAGCAAAGGTCCATATTTCCTCAAAACTATTATACAATGGAACTGGTGCGAGCCGAATAACATTTGGCTCCCGCCAATCCGTAAAAACTCCTTCTTTCATCAATCCATTATAAATATCTTTTCCATTCTCAAGCATCAGCATTGAAACCTGGCAACCTCTCTCTTTTTCATTTCGTGGGGTAATAAATTCAATGATCTTTTTTGCGGATGAATTATTTATTTCATCCAATAAGAACCACATATATCCAGTCAATGATCTTTGTTTAGCTAAAATATTATTCCAACCCGCCTCTTCAACAATTTCCAATGCTGCACGATGTGCTGCATATAAAAACATTCCGGGAGTACTTAATTGCCAACCTTCGGCACCGGGCATTGGTTTAAATCCTTTTTCCATTCTAAACCTTGTCGGTTTATCATATCCCCACCAGCCGGCAAATCTTGGCAGGCTTTCTTTGTGGTGCTTTTCATGAATGAATGCTCCGCCTATTGCACCGGGGCCTGAATTCAAATATTTGTAGGTACACCAGCAGGCAAAATCAACATCCCAGTCATGTAAATGCAATTCAACATTGCCGGCAGCATGAGCAAGATCAAAACCAACCTTTGCTCCTGCAGCTTTTGCAGCGAGTGTAATTTTTTCCAGATCAAAAAATTGGCCAGTGTAATAATTGATCCCGCCAAATAACACCAATGCCGTTTCATCACCATGTTTTTCAATTGTCGAAATAATATCTTCCGTTCGCAAAGTATACTCACCATTTCGCGGTGCCACTTCTATAATTGCAGTGACCGGATCAAATCCTTTGTTTCTTACATGGGTTTCAAAAGCATACTGATCGCTTGGAAAAGCTTTGGCTTCACAAATTATTTTATATCGTTTTGCATCTGGATTATAAAAACTTACCAGCATCAGGTGAAGATTGACAGTGAGCTGGTTCATAGCAACGACTTCATTTGGCAGAGCACCGACAATTTTTGACAAAGGGTGAGCTAACTTTTCGTGATAATCCATCCATGGTTCCCTGGCATGAAAAAAAGATTCAACTCCCAATGATGCCCAGTCAGAAAGTATTTGTTGTATATGATCATTAGCTGATTTTGGTTGCAAGCCCAATGAGTTCCCCAAAAAATATATTTTACGTTTACCACCAGCTTCAGGAATAATGAATTTATCTCTAAACCCTTTTAATAGATCAGCCGCATCTGATTGTTGAGCAAAGGATAAACCGGTTTCAAATTTCATATATTCAAACCTAAGAAAAATGCAGTAATTTTCTTTTATTAATAAGGAGGGTCTATGATAAAAACATTTGGCCTTACTCACATTGCTCTGCCAGTAAAGGATGTAAAACGTTCTTCGACTTTTTATCAAAAAATTTTTGGAGTAAAAGAAATGTATTGTTACCCTGATTTTATACAGGTGCAAACTCCCGGCAGCAACGATATAATCGTTTTTGAAAAGCAAAAGAAAAAAACAGCTTCTTCAAAAAAAGGATTTCATTTCGGTTTCAGATTACCAAATCCTACCGACCTAAAACCGATTATTAAGAAAATAAAACAAGCAGGTGGAAAGATCAAAGAAACCGGTGAGTTTGTTCCCGGCGAACCGTATGTTTTCTTTTATGATCCGGATGGATATGAAATAGAAATATGGTTTGAAAAAATTCCAGCTTCTTTAAAGTCATTCAATTAACTATTTAAACAGATTCGGGTAATCAGTAATAATTCCATCCACCCCCAACTTCTTCAATTTCTTTACCTGTTTTTTGTCATTCACGGTCCATGGAACGATCTTCATACCATTATCATGACACTGTTTTACGAGTTTCTCATCGACTAATGTATGATTAGGGCTATAATATTCCGGCGTATATCCAAGTTTACTCAATTGTCCATCAAGATCATTTTCATCCGAATCTTCGATCAGCATCGATGTTTTAATTAATGTATATTTTTCATGAACATGTTTTAATGTCCTGAAATCAAATGACTGAATAATAACCCTGTCTTCTATCTTCTTTTCTTTTATCACTGACATTAATAATTCAACAAACTCTGATGGCACAGGATGAAACCGGTTATCACCAGCAGGTAAACATTTTGTTTCAATATTATATTTAACCTTTGGTAAATTCTTTTTTACGAGATATGCTTCAACGCTGTCTATCAGATCCCTCAGCAGCGGTTTTACCGTTTTTACTTTCTGCTGTTGCGGAAAACGTGGATTCGGTTTCATTCCTACATCATATTTCAAAACTTCGTCATAGCTCATCTGGTAAATATTAAGCTGCATCGCTTCAGCTGGTTTGACAAACGATCCATCAGGTTTTGTTGTGATATCTGCTCCAAACCATGGCTCATGTGATACAACAACTTTATTATCCTTTGTGATCACTACATCCATTTCTAAAGTAGTTACACCAAGATCGATCGCTTTCAGCATGGCAGGTATTGTATTTTCCGGCATCAAGCCACGACAACCACGATGACCTTCCACCTCAAAGACAGGTTTTTGAAAATTTCCTTCATTCATAAAACTCATAAAGAAGAAAAGGATAATAAGTGATGAAAAGTATTTCATTTACCAAATAATTGATGTTGTCGTTTTTTCATTTCTTCAGCAATAAATTTACCATCGCCTCCCTGTTCATTTAGCTTGTCAATAATATTAAGAAAGCTCCTTTCATTTCGATTCTGGCTTAATTTAAAAACATTGTCTATCGATACAATTTCCACTTCAAATGCAACAATAGCTTTCATTAATGGCTCTGTGTACTCAGACGTTAAGTTATCGAATACAGTTGTAGAGGTAGCATTATTATTCTCGTAATGTAGTGTCAATCGTCTAAGAATTGCTATAAGATCTTCTTTATTCCCAAACCTGATGGACCCTTTGGCATGCACACTCATATAATTCCATGTGCTTGCCTGGTGAGGATCATCATACCAGGTAGCGCTTACATAAACATGAGGGCTTGTAAACACAGCGAGCACATTCGGATTTTTTTCAAATGCTTTGTGATGATCATTGTTTCTCATGATGTGGCCTGTAAGAAATAATTTACCATCCCTTTCATCGATAAAAACAGGCACTTGCGTTGCAACGGGTTTGTTTCCTTCATTTACCCCTGATAGAAAAACAAAAGGATGCTTACGCATAAACTCAAGCACCACTTCCTGGTCCCCTTCTTTAAAATAAGGTAAGTTATACATGAAGCGAATTTAGTATTTACCATTCATTATTGAATGAAGGATCAATACAGCCTATGGATGGAAACATTATTATTGATTGACAAACTCGAGTGGCGTTGTTTTTGGCATTTGCGCATTTCGCATGGCAATACTTCTTACTGTAATTGCAGCAAAGTCTTCAAATGCTTTTTTTGTGATCTCGTCATCACTCATCATGATCGGCACACCCTGGTCACCGCCTTCACGTATGCTTTGCACCAATGGTATTTGACCAAGAAATGGAAGATCATATTCTTCGGCCAATCTTCTTCCGCCATCTTTTCCAAAAATGTAATATTTATTATTGGGCAATTCTGCCGGTGTGAAGTAACTCATATTTTCAACCAATCCAATGATCGGAACATTCACTTGTGCCTGGCCAAACATTGCAATTCCTTTTTTTGCATCTGCTAATGCTACATCCTGAGGCGTGGTAACAATTACAACTCCTGTTACAGGTACTGTTTGTACCAACGTCAAATGAATATCTCCTGTGCCCGGTGGCATATCAACAACCAGGTAATCCAATTCTCCCCAATAAACATCCGTTACAAATTGACGAATAGCGCTGCTTGCCATTGGACCACGCCAGACCACTGCATTTTTTTCATCAACCAAAAGTCCAATACTCATTAGCTTTATTCCAAAACGTTCAAGCGGTACGATCATTCCTTTATCACCCCCGACATCCATCATCATTGGTCTTTCACCGCGAACACCAAACATGATCGGTACACTGGGTCCATAAATATCTGCATCCATCAAACCAACTTTTGCACCACCTTGCGATAATGCAAGAGCAAGATTTGCTGCCACAGTTGATTTACCAACACCTCCTTTACCACTTACTACAGCAATAATATTTTTTACTTTAGGTAATACAGAACCGGGGTCGGTTCTTTTTGTTGTTGTATTTGATGTGAAATTTACTTTTACGTCTGCGTCCTTATTCACTAAGATCTTGATCGCATTCACACAAGCATTACTGATCATATCTTTCATCGGGCAGGCTGGCGTAGTTAGTACTACTGTAAACGAAACATTATTTCCGTTGATCTCAATATCCTTAATCATATTTAAGGTTACAAGGTCTTTTCCAAGATCAGGTTCCTGCACATTACTCAGCGCTTCAAGAATTTTTTCTTTTGTCATTTACAAGTATTTGTTAAAAGTATTTCGAACCTGCAAAGTTAGCTATTAAACCGGCGAATTTGTTTTACGAAATCAGCAACTTGTCGTTATTTTTGGCGCGGTGAAGAAAATTGTACAATACCTCATTTTACTGCTGTTTATTATTCCCGCAACTTCGAAAGCGCAGTTTGAAAACGTTCGTGATTCCGTTGTCCAACTTTATGGTGTAGTGATGACTGCCGACAGCCTTGTTGGTATTCCTGCTGTAAGTATCGTAATAAAAGGTCAGAACCGCGGAACCCTCACAAATAACCAGGGAGTTTTTTCAATTGTAGTGCTTAAAGGTGATATTATTGAGTTTACCCACGTCAG
>DATDCP010000137.1:0-4804 GCA_036524255.1 Chitinophagaceae bacterium | reverse complement strand
TGGTGTGCTGTTGTTGGTGGATGCTTTTGAAGGTCCTATGCCGCAAACAAGATTTGTGTTGCAAAAGGCATTACAGCTGAATCTTCACCCGATCGTTGTTATCAATAAAGTTGATAAACCAAATTGTCGTCCTGACGAGGTACATGATGCCGTATTTGAATTATTCTTCAATCTTGATGCGACAGAAGAGCAATTGAATTTCCCGACCTTTTATGGTTCAGGAAAGAATGGTTGGTTCAATGATTCCAATGTACAAATCGAAGGTATTGATCCATTGCTAGACGGGATTATAAAGTATGTACCACCACCAAAAGTGAACGAAGGATTTTTGCAAATGCAGATCACTTCACTTGATTATTCATCTTTCTTGGGTCGCATTGCAATTGGTAAAGTAAGTCGTGGTGTGATAAAAGAAAATCAGCAAGTGGCGTTGATGCAGGCAGATGGTTCAATTAAGAGATCGAAAGTGAAAGAATTATATGTGTTTGAAGGAATGGGAAAAAAGAAAGTGACTGAAGTAATTGCCGGCGATCTGTGTGCTGTTGTAGGAATTGAAGATTTTAATATCGGCGATACCATTGCAGATCTGGAAAATCCTGAAGCGCTACCAGTGATTAGTGTTGATGAACCAACGATGAGTATGCTTTTCAGCATTAACAATTCTCCATTCTATGGTAAAGATGGAAAATTTGTTACCAGCCGTCATCTTCGTGACAGGCTAATGAAAGAAACTGAGAAGAACCTCGCTTTGAAAGTTGAGGATACTAACAGCGGAGATAGTTTTAATGTTTACGGTCGTGGTATCCTTCATTTAGGAATATTGGTCGAAACCATGCGTCGTGAAGGATATGAATTAACTGTGGGTCAGCCGCAGGTTTTGGTAAAGTTGATCAACGGAACAAAATGCGAGCCTTACGAAAATTTAGTAGTAGATGTACCGCAGGAATATGCAAGCAAAGTAATAGATCTTGTATCAAGACGTAAAGGTGAGATGCGGGTGATGGAAACGAAAGGCGCTATACAGCACCTTGAGTTTGAAATTCCATCAAGAGGCTTGATCGGCTTGCGTTCACAAATGCTTACGAATACAGCCGGCGAGGCAGTAATGGCTCACCGCTTTACGGAATATAAGCCATGGAAAGGCGCAATACCGGGAAGAAATAACGGTGTACTGCTTTCAAAGATCCAGGAAAGAACAACTGGTTATTCTATCGATAAATTACAGGACAGAGGAACATTCTTTGTTGATCCGGGTGAGGAAGTTTATGCAGGACAGATCGTTGCAGAGAACATTAAACCGGGTGATCTTGTGGTGAATGTTACCGAAGGAAAAAAACTGACCAACCACCGTGCCAGCGGAAGTGATGATGCAACCAGGATTGCTCCTAAAACTTTAATGACGCTGGAAGAATGCATGGAATATATTCAGCAGGATGAATGCATTGAAGTAACGCCAAACTTTATTCGTATGCGAAAAGTAATCCTGGATGAGGATGAAAGAAAGAAGCAAAGCAAACGGATCGGTGTAGAAGCGGTTTAAGTTTTTATCTTTGTATTGAAATTTTTCTGGATGAAAAAGAGTGTTCTGATATTATCAATCATTATTTTTTCTTCATTGTGTTTTGTGAATGTCGCTACTGCTCAATGTTCAATTTGTACAAAGACTGCTCAGCAACTTGGTGAAAAACCTGCCAAAGGATTAAATGCAGGAATTATTTATCTTGCTTCAGCGCCATTTTTTATTGCCGGTTATGTTTTCTATCGCTGGAAAAAAAGCAACCACACAGATTAATAGTTGAGCCTCATTATTTCATTTTATTTATTTTACCCATCAGCTCCGTAGCGCTATCACCATCTAATTCTTTAAGTTTATAATACATGCTCATTGCTTCACCTTTTCGATTGGTAGCAATAAAGCAAAGACCTTTATAATAATATCCAAGTTTTGAAGCATCATCTAAGGTAATTGCCTTGTTTAGTTGCGTAAGCGCAAATTCATATTCGTCTTTTTGATAATAAGCATAGCCAAGTTCTTCACGATAGCCAGAATCTTCGCTGTCATACTCAATAGCTTTTTGCAAGATTTTTATTGCATCATCATATCTTTCTTTATCATTATATAACCAGCCAAGTTTATAATAGATTGGTCTTGAATCTACTTCATCTTCTTTAATAGCTTTTTCAAAATATTCAATAGCATTGTCATGATCCTCTACTATTTCATAATAAACATTTCCCAGGCCCCTTAATGCAATACCATCGTTTGGAGATAAAGTGATCGTATTTCTATATTCTATTATTGCTTCAGTTGCTCTTTGAAGTTTATAATATGAAAAACCTAACTCATTAGATTTGTTCTTTTTATTTTTTTCATCTGAAGGCATATATTTTTTCAAAAGCTCTACAGCGGTTTCATAATTTTCTAAGTGATTGCAACACCAACCCGCCTGGTAATAAGCTTCGTTGTAATCAGCCTTTTTTGAAATAGCATTCTTAAAGGAGGCAAACGCCCCTTCATAGTCTTTTTTACCTTTTAATTCAATCCCTTTATTGTACCATTCTTTGGCTGTGGATTGTGAGAAAACAATAACGGGAAACATAAATAACAAGAGAGGAAGGAGGACCTTTCTTTTCATGGTTCGGTTTTTTTTAAAGTTAATGAAGGATCATAATTTTTTCCGTATAGTTATCAACACGCAAAAAATAAATTCCGGCATCTAGGGAAGGAAGCAATAACTCAACGAAAGACGAACTTGTGTTTGTAATTATTCTTTTTATTTCTTTGCCTGTAATATCTGTTAGTTTTATAACAGTCCCTGTATTTAATTTACCCCTGATCGTAATTTTATCCTTTGCCGGGTTTGGATAAAAGGAAAAATGATCATTAGACTTTAGAAGAACTCTTTTTTGTATGGAATAAGTGACACTGTTATCTTTTCCTTTGATCCGCATCCGATAGATATTGTCACCAGGTGCTGGATCATTGTCAACGATCTCATAGTGATGAAGATTTGTTTGTACGCCAATTGTCCGGAGTTCGGTCCAATTATTAAATGAATTCATTTTTTCTATTGTAAATGAAGTAGCCTCTTCAGGGTTGGCAATATCCCATTCTAATTTTACTTTTTCATCATTGTTAAGAATTGCATTAAAATAGATGATCCTGACAGGCAAAGCACCAGAGCAACTAGTGGATGGAATAACAGATGTTTGATATGCGTAATTTAAAATTTTTGATCCATCCGTTCCATTTATTGCTGGTACCGGTGCGCTGCAACTGTTGGGATCAATATTTATTCCTGCAATACCACCAGTAACGGAACTCGTGATTGCAGGCAATGATCCATTAAAATAAATAGCGCCACCACTACCACCGCCACCCGCACCATAGCACCGGCCAACGCTATTATCATCATCTTCATTACCTCCATTACCACCATTTGCCTGTATGGTCACGGCACCAGTATAATTATTTGAAACATTCATAATAATAGTCCCGCCGGCACCACCACCAGATGCACCATCATAAGAAGTGGACCTCCCGGTTTGACCATTTGCCGAAATTTTATAGCCATTACCAATAATATTCTTTGCGATCACAATTATAATTCCGCCGCCATTTCCACCAGCATATGGTTGTGTAGTGCTGTTGGCATGACCTGCACCACCACCACCACCTAAAAATATTTTCGTATTGTTCCAATTGCTTAATGCTTTTCCTCCACGTCCCTGGAAACTGCCTGTACATGCCGCAGGCCCGGAACTAAAATTAGCACCGCCATTTCCACCAGTAGTTAAATTAGCGCCGCCGCCACCACCATTATTGTGATTATTACCCCCGCCCCCCCCGTTTGCAGGAGCTCCTCTTGCACCATCAACATTTGATGGAACATCTGCTACACCTTCTCCTTTGTATGCACCGTTTATTGCTCCTGTTGAAGTAGCATCATAAGCATAACCACTCCCTACTGGAAAGAAAAAACTACAAGTACCATCATGCAAAAAAAACGATCCCCCACGATACCCGGTTGAATCTGCAAATAAAGGAGCATTTAATGTCAGGTCCTCTTCCACTCTTATTGCAAGCACACCTCCCTTGCCTGTTGTATTGTTCCATGATTGTGCTTTTACCGTATCAACCACATTAGCAGAATAATATTCTGCAAATTTTACAAGCTGAACTTTCTTAGTTACATCGTAACTATTTTTTACCTGGTTAAAAAAATAGACTGAGTCGTTACTCACAGAACAAATTGTTGCAAGTTCATAATTGCCGGCATAATTCAAAGAAATGGTATCACCGAATGTAGAATTGTTTGCAATGTTAATGGAAGCCCCTTTCATTTGAATTATCAAAACTGTATTGCCGTAAGCAAGACCTGCAACATTATCAAGTTTTACAGCATCAGTTGAAATTCCCAAAACACTGTGGTAGCTATTTCTAATGCCGTTAATATTTGTTGTTTGGGAAAAAGAAAATGAGAATGAAAATAAAAAAAAGATAAGGCACCACGATCTTGATAGAGTAGTTAATAAGGAGGGTCTCCGCAAATAGCAGTTCACTGGCCTCATAGGATTGATAATTCTCTTGCAGTAAAAAGCTAAAATACGGAGTAGCGGGAATGAATTAAAGGGGAGAAATACCCTTTTTTAGTTTGTTTATATTGAATTGATAATCTTTATCATTGTACAGGGTTTATCGTATTTATCCCATAACAAAAACTTTAAATTATAACTTCAATTTGTAAATTAACTGTTATGCTAAAAATTATTTTATTTCTATTACACCGATCGGGTGCGAAGA
>DATDCP010000136.1:0-6472 GCA_036524255.1 Chitinophagaceae bacterium | reverse complement strand
TAAATATTAATACTCTAAAGTTATAGTTTTAAAATAACCCAAAAAAGCAAATATGAATAATTCATCTCCTGCTTAGCCTTTTGATTGCAAAGGCTCTTGAGCTTGAACCCCTTCAGAATCGGATATGGTTAGCTCATTAGTCGGAGATTGAGTAACCATGCCAAAATCAAATTGCATATCGTTTAGTTTGCGGTACAGACCGTTATGACTCATAAGTTCTGTATGTGTGCCTGCTTCGCTTACAATTCCTTTATCGATCAGCACAATTTTATCAGCATTACGGATGGTGGAAAGCCGGTGAGCAATAACAAAACTGGTACGGCCTTTCATTAAATTGTCCAGCGCATCCTGTACCAATTGTTCACTTTCACTATCCAGCGAAGAAGTGGCTTCATCTAAAATTAAAATTGCCGGATCTTTTAAGATAGCACGGGCAATGGCAATGCGTTGTCGCTGACCACCGCTTAATTTTATACCTCGTTCTCCAACGATCGTTTCATATTGCTCCGGAAATCTTTTAATAAACTCATGTGCATTTGCATTTTTAGCTGCGGACATAATTTCCTCATCGCTTGCATCGGGTTTACCATAAGCAATATTTTCTTTGATGCTTCCGCCAAACAAAATAACATCCTGCGGTACAAAAGCCATTTGCCGTCTCAATTGTGAAAGTGGGAATTCACGGGCCGGTCGTTCATCAAAATACACAGTGCCATTATCAGGTTCATAAAAATGAAGAAGGAGTGAAGCAATAGTTGATTTGCCTGCGCCACTTGGACCTACAATAGCGATCTGCTCACCATTGCTTGCAGTAAGCGACAGATCTCTCAATACCTGTATGTCTTTGCGACTGGGATAACTAAAAGCAACATGTTCAAACCGCACATTGCCTTTTAATATATGTTGTGGTTCCACAACAACTTGTTTGGTATCTACAGGTTCACCATCACTGCGTAAAATTTCTCTTACACTTTGCGTAGCACCTAATGTTTTTTGTAACTGTGAGAACATATCCGCAAAACCGGCGAAGGTGCCACCCACAAACATGGAAAAAATAACAAACATGATTAGGGAACCAATTGTAAAACCACTTCCTGGGTCCTGGATCATTCGACCGCCAAACCAAACGACAAATGCCAGCGTTCCAAACAAACTAAAGATCATGAATGCCACAAAAGCACCCCGGTATCTTGCATTACTGATAGCAGTTGATACAACAGCTTTCAAGCTTTTTACATAACGACTTATTTCATAAAACTCACTGGTAAAAGCTTTTACTATTGAGATCCCTTGAAAGGTTTCCTGGACGATCGTTCCACTATCAGCTAATTGATCCTGTGTTTTGCGTGACATTTTACGAATACGTCTTCCAAATACTACTGCAACGATAGCGAGTAATGGAACTACTGATAACATGACCAGGGCCAGCTTAGGGCTGATCCAGAAAATAAAAAACAAACCAATGATGAGTGTGAAGATGCCACGTAAAAATTCTGCCAGTGTAAAAGAGATCGCATCCTGTATTTGTGAAAGATCTGAGGAAATACGATTGCTTAATTCACCCACTCTTTTCTCTGTGAAAAAACTCATTGGCATAGTAAGCAACTTACTGTAAACATCTTTACGCATATCAGCTAAACTTCTTTCACCGACTGCTGTAAGCAAATACACTCTCATGAATGAAAAGAAAGTTTGTACGGTCAATTGCGCAAAGATGAGCAACAACGTTGTATTTAAACTCCAGTGAATATTTTTTAAGCCGAAACCAAATTGCGAACTATTGCTCATGCCTGGCAATGTTGCCCCGGGGGAAGCAGCATCGATCATTTTTCCTAAGAATAAAGGAAACAAGCTGGTAGTAAATGCAGAAAGAGCAATGAATACCAATCCTAAAATGAATTTACCACGATGGGGTTTTAAATATTTGAAAAGAGCAAGAGCCTGCCGCAGGTTTTCTTTGTTGATCTTTGCTTTCGGTGATTTTCCTTCTGTGGAACTGCTTAAATGCCTTGTTGCTGTAGCCATGGTTAGTTGAAAGTGAATGCAAGTTAATTATTATGTAATTGTGGCAAATTGAAAAGAGTTGTCTTATCACGACAACTCTTTTCAATTAAAAATTATTTTTTTCGAATTAAGTAATGTTCTCTTCTAATTTTTCAAATGATTCATTCCACCCCTTTATACAATCTTCACGCATTTCACCTGGTATACCCTGGTGCTTGAGTTTCATTTTTGTTGCACCGTCCGCTTCTTCGAGGTACACTGTTATCAAAAGCTCTTTTGGCCAATCCCCCGGCATACCATATTCAGATGCGGATTTAATATTTCCTTTTTCATCTGAGAAACTATCAGTAACCACCAGTTTTCTTTCAGGAATTAATTCTTTAACCTCTCCTGTTGACCAGTATTCTTTTCCATCAGGCCCACGCATGCAATTCAAATATTTACCGCCAACTTTTGCTTCCATTTTACTTGAAGGGCAAGTAAAGCCTTTTGGGCCCCACCATTTTTTAAAGTATTCAGCATCTGTCCATGCCAGCCATACTACACTTACTGGCAAATTGAAAACACGATTTATCACAATTTCATTTTGTAACGCAGATCCTTGCTGCTTTACATCCTGTTTGGTTTTTGTTTCCATTTGATTTTAAATTTTGAAAGTAAAAAAATACATCACTGTTTAACCTCGTAAAAGGAGAAACCGAATGGACATTATATTCCCCAAACTTTATGCCTCGTCGTTGTTCTGTATGTAATAAAATTGGCTTTTTCCTCTGGCACAGTTTTTACCCTTATATAGTGTCTTTATTATTTAATTAAAAACGTGCATTATGGATAAAATGGAAGTAAAAGGTTTTTTAAACCAATGGAAAGGAAAACTTAAAGAAAAATATGGTCAATTAACAGATGATGATCTTAGATATGAAGAAGGTAAGGATGATCAATTTTGGGGAAGGATACAGCAAAAAACGGGCAAGGCAAAGGATGATCTCATCAAATGGTTAAGAGACCAGGGTTAAGTTTTTCTATTTCTTATATATTAATAGTAATGATGTATAATGCATCATTACTATTTTTTTTAAATTATTACTGTGTCCATTACATGCAATACACCATTCAAGATTTTTGCATCACGGGGTTGGATAGGGATATCGCTGATCCTGACAGTGCCATTATTTACCTGCACATTTAATTCACGACCATTTACAGTGATAAGCTTTTCGCCATCCTTTAATTCTTTAAAACCTATTTTTCCTTTTACAATATGGTTGCTTAAAAGATCTGCAAGCCGGCCACGATTTTGTGGTTCGAATAATTTTTCCAGCATTCCTTTTTCTAATTTTTGAAAAGCTGAATCGGAAGGAGCAAAAAAAGTAAAAGGACCGGTACTACTTAGTAACTGATCAATATCGGACGCATGCACAGTTTTTTTTAGCGTTTTCAGGTTCTTGTCCACATTCACTACCTGGGTAAGATTTGACATTTCGATTGATTTACTTTCTGATTTCATTATCTAAAGGAAGGCGGAAAGATAATATTTAAAGGCCAGAGCGACCGTTAAAGTTTCCCTCATTAAAACCGTACGGTCGTTGTAATAGTAGTAGAGCATTTAGCGGTGCCAAAAAAAAGACAGCTTTTAAATCATTATCTTTCAGGTAAATCAATTTTGTAAATGGACAATTCAAAGGATCTCCGGCTTGCCGTTCTGATTGATGCCGATAATGTTCCACACCGCCTCATAAATGGAATATTGGAGGAGATCGCTAAATATGGGGTACCAACCTTTAAACGCATTTATGCGGATTGGACAAAGCCACATGTTACGGGCTGGAAAGCAGTATTGTTGGATCATGCTATTACACCGGTGCAACAATATAGTTATACTACCGGAAAGAATTCTTCTGACTCTGCACTTATCATTGATGCGATGGATATATTATACACTGGTCGTGTAGATGGTTTTTGTGTAGTGAGCAGTGACAGCGATTTTACAAAACTGGCCACCCGGCTACGCGAAGCCGGAATGAAAGTATTTGGAATGGGCGAGCAAAAAACGCCTTCAGCGTTTCGTGCTGCATGTGATAAATTTATTTATATAGAAATATTAGATCAACCTGAGCCAAGTACAAAACAAATAAAGCTGAGTGACCTGAGAAAAAAGGAAAAAGTGATCAGCAAAGCGGATAAGAATTTAGTGAATCTTGTTACTTCCAGCATTAATGATATTGCTGATGAGAATGGCTGGGCTTTTTTGGGTGATCTTGGTAATATGTTATTGAAGAAAAGACCTGATTTTGACCCCCGCAATTATGGATTTGAAAAATTATTACAACTGATCAGGAGTCTCGGGCTTTTTGAAATAGATGAAAGAGAATCCGGAAGAAGGAATATTAAGCTTGTGTATATAAGGGTGCCCCCTTCGAAGAATTGATTTTATGAACTAAGCTATATTGCTACTATTTAACTTCTGTTGCGTCGCACTCTTGAACTGCAACAATTCAACTCAGCAATATTGGTCCACCCCTTATTGAAGTCTTCTTTTAGTTGTGCATCCGGCCCCCGCCAGCGGGGGACAATATACACTCTGTTATCTGAGAAAATTGTGGATGCACTTTTAAATTTTTGTTTTACGCAGAATAAAATCAGGCTGATCATTGTCCCCCGCTGGCGGGGGAAGTAGTTCGTTCATAAAATAATTTCAAATGGGGGTGGACAAAAGTTGATTAGAATTACAGAACCTGGAAGTGAGTGACACAACAAAAGTTTAATAGAATTACAATTGCTTGTAAAATAAAAAACTCATGAATCGATCATGAGTTTTCAATAGATTTATTACTTCTTAATCAAATCGCAGGCTTCGGATAATGGAAGAAATAATAAAGCAAGTCCATTTATAAAACCCTCCACACCTAATCACTTTTATTTTTAAAAATGGGTTTCATCTGCGCTTGGGCCATAACTGCCGGGAATTGGCACATTCAGCAATCTTAAATACACCCCCAGTTGTGCACGGTGATGTATCTGCTGACTCATCGACATCTTCAGCACATCGATCTTTGGATTAGTAGCGTAGATCGTTTCACCATTCCTCATTGTCCACGGATCATTCAATACTTTTTCATTTTCTGCAACAAGAGTGGACAAGCCATCATTGTATCGCTTCTCAAAATATACCATCAATTCTTTGTTATTATTAATATCAGGTTGTTCATATCCTTTTTGAAAATCGAGTTCGTCTGTGGTCAATGTAAAGTGTATCCAGCCGGGCAGGTCAGCAAGATGAGTGACCAGGCTTTTCATCACCATAGACCTTTCATGCGGCTTGAAATTATACTGGTTATCGGGGACACGGCTTAGCATTTTGCGTGTTGTGGCTGCTTCTTCAATAAACTGCTTCTTAAAGAATTCTATAAATGTCATAGTGTGTTGTTTAGAATTCAAAGAAACAACCCACTTGTGACAGCCCTATGTCAGCAGCATTTGAGAAATTTCAAGTTTTTTTAAAATATTTTCTGCGATCTCCGCCACCATATCATTTAATTCCAGTGGTTCCACAATTTTTGCATGATCGCCGTAGAGCATGAACCAGCGTGAAAAACCCATCAAAGAACCTGATAAGAATGTCATGCGAACATAATTGCCGGCTCTTTCTTCTTTTACAAAACCATTGTAATATTTCTGCTCACCCAGGTATTTTACAATTTCTGGTTCCACATCTATCACAACTTTTGTTACTTCTTTGTCAGCAGACATCTTACTGATAAAACTTTGCAGCGGCGGATGTTTTTTTGAGTTTGTTTCGTTAGTGGTCATTAATTGTTTGATCTTATCAGTACGGAAATTCCTGTAATCTTTTCTCAATTGGCAAAAAGCGATCAAATACCAATGACTGCCGAGATAATAAATACCCACTGGTTCTATTTTGCGTCGTGTGGTTTCATTTTTTTCAAGGGAAGTATAGTTTATTTCTATAACAGAAGAACTGCCGATCGCTTTTAGTATGGATTGCAAATGCAGTTCGGTTGTTGGCTGATGAACAATAGAAGGATGTGTCATCACCGCAATGTGTTCATCAATCTCTTCGATATGATCTTTTTCTGAATGCCTGAGTATAGCTCTTATTTTATCGAGTGCAGCAATATAATGCTTGGAAATGCCAGCATCTGTTTTTGATTGCACTAATTTGGAGGCAGTAAGCAAAGCAGTTGCTTCGTCCATATTGAACATAACTGGAGGAAGTTTATAGCCTTCCATAAGACGATAACCTGTTCCTGCCTCACCGATCACCGGCACACCAGCTTCTTCCAACGCTTTTACATCCCGGTAAACAGTACGAAGACTAATGGAAAATTTTTCGGCAATATCCTGTGCTTTCACTAGAGATCTTGACTGAAGTTGTATAAGAATAGCGGCTAAGCGATCAATCCGGTTCATAGGGAATAAAGTTACTGAGAGCCGGGAATATGAATAA
>DATDCP010000135.1:0-8035 GCA_036524255.1 Chitinophagaceae bacterium | reverse complement strand
AGCAATCAACAATGGTTCTTTGCCTTTCATGGTATAAGAAAGCCAGGCAATACCTTTTGTCATCGCCCCGGTTTCATTAAATACAAACATGAACCCGCCGATGATAAGCACAAAGAAAATAATATCGATACTATCATACACACCTTTTACAGGAGCTTGTAATATGCTGATGAATCCCTGCGGATTTTTCTCCAGTGCCTTAAATGTGCCCGGTACAGAAACCGGTTTCCTGATATCACCCTCAGTGAATTTTTGTAATTGAATTTGAATATCAAGACTATCTAAAGTCTTTTGAGTAAGAGGTAAGGTTGTAGTAGTAGATTCAGTTGTAATTACAAATGACTTATCGTTTGCTTCTAATTTAGCATATTGACCAGCCGGTAATAGCCATGTACAGATGGCAGCAAGAATAATAACGATCATTAAGATCGTAAGTGGATTAGGGAGTGATCTTTTATTTGACATTTTTTAATCTTTAGTTGTGCTTACCCAACTCTTATTTTATCCTGTTATACTTTTTCAAAATATCAATAACTAATTTATGTGGCAGTCTATAGGCTTTGTTACCATTTATACCTTCCATAGTTTCGGCGGCTACCATTGCATTGATAATCGCTTCTTCTGTGGCTTGAACGGTAGCTTCAAATAATGGATTGATCAAATCGTTTGGCAGCTCATCAACTTTAGTAAAATCATTTCTTTGAAAAGCACTTGGATTGGCTGTAGAGAATGCAATAAAAATATCGCCGCTGCCATTCTCTCCGCGGCCTCCCATTTTTCCAACACCAATCGGTACTCTTGCTGCAATTCTTTTTAACTGGTGTGGTAATAATGGCGCATCTGTAGCAACGACAACAATGATAGAGCCATCCCCCGGCTGATAAGATGGCGGTGCTTTAAATTCATAATTTAACGTATCACGCAATTCTCTTCCAACCGGAACACCGGCGATGGTGAAATTTCTTTTACCTCCAAAATTGGATTGCACAAACACACCCACTGTATATGTCGAATCTCTTATTTTTATAACTCTTGATGATGTACCCGAACCACCTTTAAATCCTAAACACATCATACCAGTGCCCCCACCAACATTGCCTTCTTTAATGAAACCACTTTTTGCACTATCCAATGCTTCGTATGCATTGCTTTCTTTTACATGAAATCCATAAATATCATTTAAGAAACCATCATAGGTTTCTGCAACAACAGGATAGGTGTACCAGAAATCTTCTTTATACCATCCCGTTTTTACATACCATTTTAATACAGCATCTCTTACTGTACCCACACTGTTTGTATTGGTGATCATTACAGGACCTTCTAAAAATCCTGATTCAGTTACCCATGTTGTCCCGGTCATTTCACCATTTCCATTTAGTGTATACCAGTTTCCATAAACAGGATTATTGTTTTTTCCTCTTGGTAAAATAGCAGTGACACCTGTACGCACCGGGCCTTTACCTCTTATATTTTTTCCTTCACCGGAAATGATGGTGCTGTAACCAACTTCCACGCCCTTTACATCAGTAATGGCATTGAACTTTCCTGGCGTTCCGTCAAATGGAATTCCTATATCTCTTGCACGGGGTTTTTGTGCATGGATGAGAGTTTGAATGAAAAGAAATAAAAAGATTGCAGTTGTTTTTTTCATTATTTTATTCTTTATCTAATTTCAAAATAGTTTGTAATAATACATTGGCGCCATTGGCCATATCCGTTGCTGTGGAAAATTCTTTGGGTGAATGACTGATGCCGCCCACACTGGGAATAAATATCATGGCTGCTGGTGCTATCGATGCTATATGTTGTGAATCATGACCGGCACCGCTTTGCATAAACTTTGTTGAAAAGCCCAGAGCATTTGCTGATGTGTTGATAGTTTGCTGCAATGCCTTATTGGTTAATGCAGGCTTGGATTCATTTGGCTGACGAACAAAACTTATGGTTGTTTTAAAATCTTTTCCAATAGTTGCTGCCCGCTTTTCAATTTCCCTAAAAAGCATTTCAATTTTTTCAGACGATAGGTCCCGTATCTCCAAACCTAAAACAACCTTGCCGGGAATAACATTGTAAGCGCCGGGTGTAACTGCAATCTTACCAACAGTACCTACCTGGTTGCCTTTTACACTGTTGATGACTTCATTTACAGCAAGTATGAATTTTGATGATGCCAACAAGGCATCCTGCCGCATGTTCATAGGAGTGGAGCCTGCATGATTGGCAAAACCTTCCACTGTAACTTCCCAATGCACGATACCCACAATACCTTCAACGACTCCAATCTGTATTTTTTCTTTTTCTAAAATACCGCCTTGCTCTATATGCAATTCAACCCATGCATGGAAGTCTCCTTTTTTCCGGATACAGGATTGAATATTGTCCGGATTACCACCAATGGCTTTTATTCCCTCTGCCATGGTTAATCCACTTTGGCTTTTTTGCTGTAATCCATCAATGGTTAATCCACCTACCATCGCCTTACTACCAATAGTGCCACCTTCTTCATTACCAAAAATGATCACTTCCAACGGATGCTCTGTAACACGATTGTTTTCATTGAGTATCTCTATTATTTCCAATGCACTTATAGAACCTAAAGTACCATCATAGTTACCACCATCGGGCACCATATCAATATGCGAACCGAAACCAATGGGTTTGAGTGATGGATTTTTCCCTTTCCGTTTACCAATGATATTGGCTGCTGCATCAATGGTTGGGTCAAGCCCCGCTTTTTTCATCAACTCCATAAACCAGGCTCGTCCTTCGATGTCGCCTTTTGTATAAGCAACCCTGTAACCATGACCATTTGCATCTTTGCCAAATTTTGCCAGTTCAAAGATCCGGCTTTCAATACGCTGACCGTTCACACTTAAACCGGCCACTGCTTTTTTATTGTGGGAAAGTAATGAACCAAACACACCCATGCCGATAACGGTGAGTGATGATTTTTTAACAAAGGTTCTGCGTTGCATATATTAATTCTGTTTTGATTTTTAATTTCATTGAATTTGTAAGATCAATAACACGACCACCGCCTACGACAATGTCATATACAACATTGATTATAATTCTGTTCTTACAAATAACTCAACCACTTTTTTTCTTTATGGTTGATTTTATACCTGTCATACCATTTGCACAATGGATATAATCCAATAACAACTGCAAGCCAAACACCATACACTATCCATAAATTATATCCTTCACCGGGTATGATAAACTTAAATGGAAGCCCCGGTATCCCTTTCATTCCTTCCGCCACAGTATGACCCCTTGATAAAAATAAAATAATAGAAATGATATGCAGGATATAAAAGTGCAGGATATAATAAAAGAAAGGAACCCGGCCATAAACCGAAATAATTTTTGATACCCGGCCATTTGTACTTTTAACCAACGCTAAAAAAATAAGTGCGGCACCGATCGTAGCACACATAAACAGCAATGATGGCGGATACTTCTGTAGATTCATAAAAGAAAAAAATGTAGCAATTCTATTATTTTGCTTACTCCAATGAAGGGGATCTCCATAAATATCGATCGTCCTTAATACAACAAATAATACCAGTGCACCAATTCCCATCCATAGCAGTATTTTGTTTCTGCGTCCTGTTTCTATATCACTGAATAATTTACCACAACAATACCCAAGTATCATTAACCCTGTCCACGGAAGAAAAGGGTATAAAATACCTAAAGTATAATTGCTGCTTAACTGAATAAAAGCCGGGCTGTGTAAAAAACTCCACCATAGAGGAACAACACCATTCCGATCAGCTTCTGCAAAATCAAGGATATTATGACCAAACACAATTATTAACCCTGCAATAAGTAACACACGAAAAGGTAACCAGATAAGAAGCCCCAGTATAACCATACTGATACCAATGGACCATATAGTTGCCAGGATAATAGTAGTAAAATGTATATCGCCTAATACTCCAAATGTCATAACAGTTATTTCGATAAATACCAACCAAAGGCCACGGGTTATTAAGAAGCCGCTTAGCTCTTTTTTTGTTTTTCTCCTGCTTTGCAACCATGCAGAAACACCTGAAAGAAAAACAAAAGTGGGTGCGCAGAAATGTGTAACCCATCTTGTGAAATATAATATCGGTGTAGTAGTAGCAGGGTTAAGCGGATCGCCGGTGAATGCTTCACTATGGAAAAAATCACGGGTATGATCCAGCGCCATAATGATCATGACGATACCACGCAACACGTCGATGGATGTAATTCTTTTTTGATCTTGAACCAGGGTCTGCTGCATATGGGTATTTATTCTAAATGATATTCTTTCTTTATGAATGATACCAACCTTATTGCTTTTGAATATGCATGTTTCATATTAAGTATATAATTATTTAAAACGAGCAAAGCGAATTGACGCCTGTTTGAATACAGTGCCAGTAGTTCAGGGTCTCTATTGATAAGTTTTGCTTCGGATGAAACTAAAATGTCTGAAGGTACCGGATGCAGCGGGTCTGAAAGTGTAATGTATTTATTATGGAAGATTTGCATCTGGATGTCGGCTGCCTTGATTCTTAATTCCTCTAATCGTGAGCTAATACCTTCCATTGTTTTAATACCTCCCCAGTAGCCCCTGATGGAATCAGCTACCGCTTTATTTCTTATAAGACGCATATTTCCGCCATTTTTCAATTGGGCAGAAGTTCTGTCCTCAAAGTCTATATTGACTACCCTTCCTGCCTGGTTATTTAATTTATATAATTGTACTGCACTATCTTTTGGAGATCCATTGTTTAAAAATGATATCAGGTTTTCGAGCCGGGTTCTTACAACCTGGCCTAACAATATATTATTGTTTAAATTAAAAGTATCCGTTTTCAGGTCTTCGATCAGCGATCGCATATATTCCTTTTCTCTCCTATGTTCTATCATATGCTCCCGCTGATTCTCTGCCATAAATCCGCAGAATACCGCTAAGAACAACATGAGAAACTCCCAGAAATAATGGGTCCATTTTTTCCTTGCTGTGTGTGCATGATGATGTACTTCCATAAGAAATTATTTCAGGTGATATTCTTTCATTAAGTCATTTGTTACTTTTTCCATTTCTAATAATGCATTCTCATATACGAAAACTTTTGCTCTTAGTATGGGAATACGCTGGTTACAAAAATTCAGGAATTCTGTTATTAATTCAGATTGCTTGTTAACAAGTGGCGGATCAGATTGCAAAAAGAGGTCCCGGGTTTGATAAAGGGGATGGTAAGTTACCGTATCAATTTCATCCTTTTCCAGAACTCCTAAATCAATAGGAGTTGTGAGCAAAAATGCATAATTAAAAAGCCGGCTCGAATAATTGATTGCTTGTTCATTGAACAGCCTGTCCCTATCGTCCCAATATTTAATAAAACTGATTTCTTTATCCAGTTTCACCATTTGTTTTTCAAGCACTGCATTCTGGAAGTAGCGGATCGTTCCAGAATGTTTCATTTGTTCGAGTGTAACCTGTTTATTCACATAATACCAGAAACGAAGCCCATAACGTCCATAATAATATAACTGCGCGGTGGTTTTCGTTTGTTTAGTACCGGGATGATAAAGTTTTAAGAGAGTGTCAATAAAAGTTATGATTGTATTATTCACTTTTATCCCACTTTGAAGTGCCTGCTTGTCGGCCTTCAAATCTTCCAGCATCGTAGAAGCATACTGTTTTCCCCTCTGGTGTTCGAGAGTGTGCTCCAATTTATATTCTGCCAAAAAACCGCAGAACACAGCAAGAAATAACATTAAAAACTCCCAGAAATAATGTGTCCATTTTTTTCGGGCAGTATGTGAGTGTGCATGTACTTCCATAAAGATCTATTTTAACCGGTATTCTTTTTTTATAAGACCTGATAACTCAACAGCTTTTTTACTCAGCCCATCCAGTAAATTGTTAAGCCTGAACTGGGCGGCCATCATGTAATTTAATTTGTTAGACAGCTCGTTGATAGCAGTAAGTGACGTATCAATTAATTGTGGGTTACCGTCCGGACGAGTAGTATTTTTTCCGCCAATTACAGTTTTGAATTTACCAGCATCAAAAATACGGACAGCACTCATTCTGTAATCAGACACAAGCTCAGACTCTATATCCAACTGCTGCAGGTAGTTCCTGTATGCAACATCATAGGCAATTATTTTTTGAATTATTTGTGAGCTGCGTACAAGCCTGAGATTGCCTGAGCTTTTCAATTGCTGCATAGTTCCATCTGCCGAAAGAAAAAACTGACGCCGGGAAACATTGCGACCCCAATAATATACATCAGCACCATTGGATTTATATTCGCCATTTATTAGCGAGGTGTGCAGGGACATTGCCTGTAAGTATCTTTCAGCCCGGTGTATTTTAATTTTGGCAATGGAATCTATGTCGGATTGAATGTCCTGTACCAGCAAAAGCATGAATTTTTTCTCCCGGTCTTTTTCAATCTTATGTTCCAGCTGGTACTCTGCTAAAAACCCACAGAACACAGCGAGGAACAACATGAGAAACTCCCAAAAATAATGTGTCCATTTTTTTCTTGCGGTATGAGTGTGTGCATGTACTTCCATAAATATTTTTTATTCCAAGTGATATTCTTTTTTTAATACTTGTATCAGTTGCACTGCCTGTTCGAACATTTTTCTTTGCTTACTTTTCACCAATCTGCAAATGATTTTAAATGTCCTTATTTGATTATTATATTTTCCCAAAAAGGGCAGGTCGTTCCTTAGTAAATAATTCTTTTTACCGGCATTCATATCTGCAACAGAGATTATTTTCCTGTCCTCGTCCCTGGCTGCTATATCCAGCAACTCCTGCCTGCTTCCCATACATTCATAAAAAGTCACCCTTAAGGTGCTGACATCTATATTAAGATCGTCGTATTGCAAATCGTATTCAATTATTCCATCTGATGATTTCCTTTTTTTAATAAGCCGCAACCCGCCTGCATAAAGTAATTGCTGCATGGTTTTGTTCGATTTTACAAAGTCCGGAAAACCAAAAGGAAGATTGCGCCACAAGGTATCCTTATAGCCGTTAGTGATGGATGAATAAAGTCTAAGCGCTGTATCTAAACGTTTATCTATTACTTCATAACGATCTATGGTAAAAGCCAGGCTTGCCGTATCTTTTTTAAGGTCTTCTATCATGGAAGTAATATAAACCTGTTCTTTTTCCTGCTCAATCTTATGCTCCAGCTGGTATTCTGCCAAAAAGCCGCAGAACACGGCAAGGAATAACATTAAAAACTCCCAGAAATAATGGGTCCATTTTTTTCGTGGTGTATGGGTGTGGGCATGTACTTCCATAAATAATTTTTAGTCTAAATGATATTCATTTTCCAGAAATTGTATGATTGCCGGAATTCTGCTTTGCAAATTTGTTAACTGAAGTATATAATTTATAATAACATCCTTTTTGAATTTTGCAAGATTGGCGTATTCTTTAATTAATTTTTCGTCGTTAGTAAGCAAGGTGAATTTTTTAGTGGAGTTTAATATTTCTTTATAGTTTGATGAACTGTTATAATCAAGAACATTTTCACCATCAAAAACTTTTACAGACAAATCAAGCAGCTTTTTACCGGCAAAATCCACTCCCTCTCCCTGAGATTCAACCCTCTCGCTACTAAGATCATACTTAATAATGCTGTCCGCTACTGCTCTTTTCCTTATCAAGCGAAGGCTTCCGGAATTTTTCAATTGTATAATAGTCCCTTTAGAAAAAATGAGATTACGCTTTACCAGGGTATATGTTTCTTTGAGATAATACAAGGTTCGTATGCTGCTGTCGGTGTATGGAGTAAGGTATATGTTTTGTAAAAGGCTGTCAAACCCTGCTACCAGGCGTTTATTATAATCGATGACGCCTGCGACCCGGATGCTGTCTGTTTTCAGGTCATTCACCATTGATTCGATATATTCTTTCTCTCTGTTGTGTTCTACAACATGCTCCAATTGATACTCTGCCAAAAATCCGCAGAAAACAGCGAGGAACAACATTAAGAACTCCCAGAAATAATGAGTCCATTTT
>DATDCP010000134.1:0-2397 GCA_036524255.1 Chitinophagaceae bacterium | reverse complement strand
ACATCAATAAGATTCAAAGGATCTGCGCTGTTCATTTCCAGTTCAAGGTCTTCCGGTTTTGAGAACCTTGCATCCCTGTCAACACCTAATTTTTTATCAGCATATACTTTTCTATAAAAAGCTTCCCATATTGGTCTTGCGGCTGTGCCACCATATCCACGGGTATCATTTTTACTCAAACGAATAAAGCGATCATCACAACCAACCCATACACCTGCCAATAACTGGGGAGTGTAACCCATGAACCAGGCATCGCTGTTATCATTTGTTGTTCCTGTTTTGCCTCCCATTTCTGCGGCACCCAAACGATTTCTCAATCCGGCAGCTGTGCCAATATCAACTGTGCCCTGCATCATGCGAACCATTTTATAAGCAGTGACATCATTTATTGCTTCCTTGCGATTCACACTATAATCAAATCTTATTATCACATTACCATTCCTGTCTTCAATTCGGCTGATATACCAGGGCCTTGTAGAAAATCCACGACCAGCAAAAACTGTATAGCCCCAAAGCATTTCATATAAAGAAAGATCGCATGCGCCAAGTGCATTTGCAGGGTGGGGGCCAATATCAGTTGGGATGCCTATACGAGCAACAAATTCTTCAAAGGATTTAGGTGTTACTTGTTTCATTATATATGCACTTGCACAGTTTTTCGAAAAAGCTAATGCTGATGCCATAGTCATAGTACGACCTGTACAAGATCTTGTTGTAGCTGGCACAAGACGCTTGTTGCCAAAATCTTGCTGCACATCTTCCACCGGTGTTTCAGGAGAAAAGCCACGTTCTTCCATCGCCTGTGCGTATAAAAATGGTTTTATAGATGAACCAACCTGTCTTTTCGTTTTTATATTAACATGGTCGTATTTAAATGTTTTGAAATCCACGCCACCCACCCATGCTTTAATTTCTCCCGTTACCGGATCCATTGCCATAAAAGATGCCTGCATCACTTGTTTATGATATCTAATAGAGTCATATGGACTCATTACAGTATCTTTTTCACGTTTAGCATTCCATGCAAACACTTTCATCGGTACTTTCTTTTTAAAGGCACGTTTGATCTCATCATCACTAAATCCATCGTCTTTCATATTGGCCCATCGATCGCTGTTTTTCATTGCCGCCTGTATCACATTTTCAAAATCTTTCCAGGCGGATCCGTTTTTAATGTTGGCGGTTGCATTTAAATATTTTTGCATGGTTGGCATCCATTGAGCAATAGCTTCTTCTGCATATACCTGCATACGGGGATTGATGGTCGTATAAATTTTCAAACCATCATCATAGATGTCATACGTATCACCGTCTGGTTTTTTTATCCCTTTCAAAATTGCTTTCAGGTCCTCACGTAATACTTCACGGAAATAAGGGGCATAACCGGTGTTCTCATCCATTTTTTTAAAATTGGTTTCAATGGGCTGCGTTTTTAATTTATTAAACTCTATCTCAGTGAGCCTGTTATTTTTTACCATTTGCTTCAACACAACATTTCTCCTGTCAAAAGCTGCTTTATAATTTCGCTGTGGATTATAAAGACTATTACCTTTTAACATACCGACTAATACGGCACCTTCTTCCACTTTCAATCTATCAGGTTCTTTTTGAAAAAAAGTAAGACTTGCGTTACGAACACCATATACATTATTCCCAAAAGGAACTGCATTCAGATAGAGTGCAATGATCTCTTCTTTGGTGAAATTTCTTTCAAGCTTAACAGCAATGATCCATTCTTTCAATTTTTGTATTACACGAATGGCTTTACTTTTCCTTTCATGATCAAGAAGTGCTTTTGCTAATTGTTGAGTAAGTGTACTACCACCACCTTCGCGACCTAATAACATAACTGCACGAAGGGTAGATTTAAAATCGATACCGGAGTGATTGTAAAATCTTTCATCTTCAGTTGATACAAGTGCATCTATAACATATTTTGAAATGTCTTTATATGCTACATTACTCCTGTTACCTTTTTCCAGGTAATATTTTCCCATCAGGGTTCCATCATCAGCAAATACTTCAGTGGCCTGTAAAATACTTGGGTTTTCCAATTTCTTTAATGATGGCATTGGGCCGAATGCTCCCCAGCTTGCGAGTAATACCAATAATATAAAAGCAATAAGCCCGCCGAAGAAGAGTTGCCAAAAGATTTTTACACTCCGTTTCATGATGTATTGTTTCAGTGAAAGATGAAAAGACCTCAAATAAAATACCACAATGTATTTCAAAGCTAATAAAATAGAAAGGCTTTGGTAAAAAGGAATCCTTAAAATTTACCGGGTAGATTTTTTTCGATGAATTGCTTGTAAAGTCCAATATCCTGCTGTGTTTTTAGTATTTCAAGATTGGCGGCAGATATTATTGTAAAACTGTATTTATCCGCAGCCAGCCATG
>DATDCP010000133.1:0-8444 GCA_036524255.1 Chitinophagaceae bacterium | reverse complement strand
GATAATCAAATTTGTTACTGAACCGGAGTTGTTCGAGCTGGATATAAAGTTCGAGTAATTCCAACTCATTGCTTATACTAACAGTATTTTCCCGGGAGTTTTCAAGGATCTTCCTGATCAGTTTTGAAAATTTTGAAAGGTAATTGAGTGCTTCCTCTTTATCACGGGTTGTAATAAAATGCTGAATAGAATTCAACGAGTTGAAAATGAAATGAGGATTCATCTGGCCACGCAAAGCGGTCATTCTTATTTCTGCGATCTGCTTATTGATCGCTGTTTGACGCGCCTGCTCCTTTTTGATTCTGTTTTCGCGAAGCTTGAAGAAAAGAAGTACGGACCCGGCAAGTACAAGCACTACTATTGTTTTAAACCACCAGGTAGCCCAAAATGGAGGCATAATGATAAGTTCCAGTTCAAATCCTGCTTTATTCCATTGGTCATCATTATTCGATGCTGTTACTTTAAGTGTATAGTTACCGGGAGGGACATTTGTATAACTGATCACACGATTCGTTCCATTACTCACCACTTTTTTATCAAACCTGATGAGTTGATAATCATATTGATTTTTTTCAGGATGGTCATAATTGAGCGCTGCAAATTCAAAAGAAAAAAAATTCTGCTTATATGAAAGTTTCAGTTTTTTCAGATCTGTGAAAGAGCTATCCATCTTCAATTCCTCGTTGAAGATCATTATGCGCTTGAGGACCACCGGCGGAATAAAATTATTTATCCTGAGTGAATCGGGGTGAAAAATGTTGAACCCGTTTCGGCCCCCATAGCACAAATAGCCATCATGTGTTTTCACAACAGTCCGGCCGTCGAATTCCCGTCCCTGCAATCCGTCGGCAGGATCATAATGGGTAAATTTGGTCCGGGATTCATTCAGCATGCTGATGCCTCCGTTGGTACTCATCCAAATACGGTCTTCATTGTCTATAAGCAGTTGCCCCACTCGACTATTGGGCAGTCTATTCTTTCCTGGAAAAGTTGTAAACTTCCTGGTGGTTTCATTAAAGCGACATAGTCCTCCTCCTGTGCCGATCCAGATCATTCCGTTATGATCCTGGGCAATGGAATTGATAGCATTTGATGGAAGACTGGATGTGTCGCCAGCAATGTTGGAAAACCGCTCCCTTTTTCCGGTTGATCGATTGTATCTGATCAGTCCAATCCCATCACCAAGGCCTCCGAACCCGATCCACAATACTTCACGATTATCCTCAAAAATGGTACTTACGTTCTCATTAAACAAATGCTGCACAGAATCATTTTCAAAATCAAATTTCGATAATCCACCCTGGCCTCCCATAAACAGGTCGCCGTTTTTACAAGAAACGATGCTATGGATAAATGCAATTCCAAGCTCAGGGTTTTTTTTAGTATAAAATCTTCGAAAGGTTCTATGAACAGGATCAAACAAATTCAAACCGTCCATGGTGCCAGCCCACATATTGCCCCTTTTGTCGCGGCAAACCGATTGAACAACATTATTACTCAGTGAATGCGGATCGTTTGGTTTGAATTGATAATTTGTATAAGTACCCGTTTTGCGATCCAATATAAAGATCCCATTAAATGTGCCGATCCAAAGACGATGGGATGGATCTTCTGCGATAGCCTGCACGGAATTATTGGCTAGTGGCAAGGATGTAATGGGCTTTGGACGGTGAAGAATAAATTTTGATTCATCAGGATTAAATCGCTCGACCCCATTTTGGGTGGCCAACCAGATAATATTTGAATTATCCTGGTACATCCCCACAACAGTATTTGACTGCAGTTTGCTTGGATCCAGGATATCGGCTTTGTATTGATAAAGAATTTCTTTTTCGGGCAAAAAAAGATACAAGCCTGCTGCGTCGGTTCCTACCCAAAGTCTTCCCTTTCTGTCAATAAAAATATCACGCGGAGTATTATGAGATACTTGTGATTGTTTTTCGGTAAAGCTTCTATAATGCCTGGTGCGGTAGGTTTTGGTATTGAAACATTCCAGGAAAATGGATTCATTCACGGAAGTCCAAATATTGCCATCTCTATCCATAGCAATTTGGGTAAGGATGTTGCCGGATAATGTCGTGGTGTCCTTCGGATCATTAAAAAATGAAGTGAACCTCATCGTGGAAAGATCAAGACGATTCAATCCTCTGCCCGTGGTGATCCACATGGCTCCATCCGGTGCGAAATCAATGTCCCTTATACGATCATTTGAGATAGAATTAGAATGATCATCGTGAATAAAACGCTTAAAGCGTTTATTTTTTCTATCAAAAGAGCCTAACCCCGTGTTGGTACCAATCCATAGCATGCCAAAGACATCTTGTTTGATAACAGAAATATTATTGCCGGGAAGCGAGTTTTCATCTGTGGTATCTTTAAAAAATGATTCGAAAGAATTGGAGCGATAATCATAATACGCCAGTCCGTTTGCTGTGCCGATCCAAACCACACCATGTGAATCGGTGAATAAGCATCTGACATGATTATTGGGCAAAGAATTTTTGTTACCCGGTTCATTACGGTAAACATCCACTTTATATCCATCAAAGCGATTTAACCCATCCTGGGAGCCAATCCATATAAAACCATATTTGTCCTGCGTAATTGCCCACACCCTGTTATATGATAATCCGTGCACATCAGTGAGATGCTGAAACTGTAGAAGAGGTTGAGCAAATGATGTAAGGTTAATTATATTAATAATTAAGAAAAGCAAGATGCCTGATGGTTGCAAGGAGCGTTTCAATTGCGAAGAACATTTATAGTTTCATTTCATCCTTTTTCCAAGGTACTTACTTTTTCTATAGCAATTTTGATTATCAATATTGACAGATTTTTCAACGAATTAAAAAAAGTAAAAACATGAACATAGACTTTCGTCTGACAAACAAAAGGTCTTCCAGACTTCCTTTGTAACAGTTTTCCGAAATGCCTATTCAGCCAAATTTTAATTTTTATGAGCCTGGCTCAAAGCAGTATTTAACGAAAGCTGTATTTGGATTAAGGAATGGCGAAGCTTCATGAAAATAAAAGATTCTCTCCGCTTTTGCCGGGTTTTTTTCCCAAATGCTCATAAGCTTTAGCAGTCACTTCTCTTCCTCTTGATGTACGTTGTATAAACCCTTCCTGTATTAGAAATGGCTCATACACTTCTTCCAGTGTACCGGCTTCTTCACCAACTGCGGTTGCAATTGTAGTAATGCCAACAGGACCTCCTTTGAATTTTTCTATAATGGTAGATAGAATACGATTGTCCATATCATCTAATCCATGCTCATCTACATTCAATGCTTTTAATGCATGTTGTGTAATACCAAGATCAATTTCTCCATCATTCAACACCTGCGCAAAATCTCTTACTCTTCTCAACAAACCATTGGCGATACGTGGCGTGCCGCGGCTTCGCCTGCTTATTTCTCCGATCGCATCTTTTGAAATAGATGTATTCAAAATTGTTGATGAACGTTGAATGATCTTATTTAAAATGTCTGAAGTATAATATTCCAGTCTTGATTTAATCGCAAACCGTGAAAGCAATGGAGCCGTTAATAAACCACTTCTTGTAGTGGCGCCGATCAATGTGAATGGATTCAGATTAATTTGAACACTTCTTGCATTCGGGCCACTGTCGATCATGATATCGATCCTGAAATCTTCCATCGCTGCATACAAATATTCTTCCACCACTGTGCTCAACCGGTGTATCTCATCAATAAACAAAACATCATTGGGTTCAAGATTCGTAAGTAAGCCGGCAAGATCCCCGGGTTTTTCAATTACTGGTCCTGACGTTTCTTTGATTTTCACTCCCATTTCATTCGCCACAATTCTTGATAAAGTTGTTTTACCCAAACCCGGCGGCCCATGAAATAAAACATGATCCAAGGCCTCACCACGGATCTTTGCTGCTTTGATAAAAATTTTCAGGTTCTCAATGATCTGTGCCTGGCCGGAGAATTCAGCAATATGTGCCGGGCGGATATTATTCTCAAATTCTTTATCTGCGGGGGTTAAGAAATTTTTACTGTTATCAAGATTAGGATTAGCCATGAACTTTTTTTCGTAATTTTTGTAAAGCTAAATTATTAATCACAAAACCTTGTATTATGAAATATGTAATTACAGGAGCAGCAGGTCATATTTCAAAACCGCTTGCTGAAAAATTATTAACCGCCGGGCATGATGTTACAGTGATCGGCCGCAATGCAGAAAACATCCGGTCATTAACTGGTATGGGTGCTAAGGCTGCTATTGGATCAGTAGAAGATGTTGAATTTCTCAAAAAGGCTTTTGCCGGTGCCGATGCTGTTTACACAATGTCTCCTCCCAACTATAACACAAATGATATGAAGGCAAGCATAGCAGAGGTTGAAAAAAATTATGCTGAAGCACTCAAAGCAAACAATATTAAATATGTTGTAAACCTAAGCAGCATTGGTGCTCATTTACCAGAAGGCTGTGGACCCGTCGTCGGTCTTTATCGCGGAGAACAGGTATTGAATGAATTAAAAAATACTAACATCAAACACCTGCGACCTGCTTATTTTTTTGCAAACTTCCTCGGCAATGTTGGGATGGTTAAAAATATGAACATCATCGGCGGAAATTTTGGTGGTGCCAATTTCAAAATGGTGTTGGCCGATACCAGTGATGTTGCTGAAATAGCATTTGAAGAATTGTCGAAGCTCAACTTCAAGGGTCATTCAGTTCGGTATATTGCCAGCGATGAAAGAAGCACAGATGATATTGCAAAAACTATTGGTGCTGCTATTGGCAAACCCGAACTTCCATGGATCACTTTTAGTGACGAACAGGCTTTTGGTGGCATGACGCAAATGGGTTTTCCGGAAAACGCTGCAAAAAACTTTACTGAAATGGGTCATGCCATGCACTCTGGCATCATGTTCGAAGATTACTGGAAGCATCATCCCGATAAACTTGGTAAAACAAAGCTTGAGGATTTTGCACAAACATTTGCAGCAGTTTATCATTCGAATTAATTTTTGGGTGACCAGCATTAATTCAGCAAAAAAAAGTAAAAATGAAAGTCGGAATAATTGGAAGCGGCAATGTTGGTCGTGTATTGGCAACAGGTTTTTTAAATGAGGGCCACGAGACAATGCTTGGTACAAGAAATATAAGTAAAGAAGAAGTTGTAAAATGGAAAAAGGAAAATACCAATGGTTTACTAGGTTCATTCCAGGAAACAGCACAATTCGGAGAAGTTATTGTGCTGGCAGTTAGTGGTCTTGTCACGGAAGATGCAATTAACCTTGCGGGTAAAGAACATCTCAGTAATAAAGTAATTATTGATACGACCAATCCCATCGCAGCTGTACCACCGGAAAACGGAGTGATCCGTTATTTTACAACACTGGAAGAATCACTCATGGAAAAGATCCAAAAAATATTACCCGATGCAAAAGTGGTGAAAGCATTTAGCTGCGTTGGAAATGCTTTTATGTACAAGCCGAATTTTAATGGCAGCATTCCTACTATGTTCATCTGTGGCAATGATGACCCGGCAAAAAAAACAGTCACGGATATTCTCACCTCATTTGGCTGGGAAACAGAAGATATGGGAAAAGTGGAAGCCGCAAGAGCTATTGAACCTCTTTGTATTCTTTGGTGTATTCCCGGTTTTATAAGGAATCAATGGACACATGCATTTAAACTGTTAAAAAAATAAATTCAATAAAAGGTTGTCCCGCGAACACTTCGTTATTTCCGATCTGAAATGAGTATTTTCAAATAACTCCTGAAAAAAGCCTAAGGGTGTTTTCGCTATCTTTTAATAATAATTTTTGAATCTGAACAGTAGTTTTCCACTTAACAAATCATACTGAAATAATTACTTTTATTACCCGTTCAATACCCTGAAAACATTGGAAAATGCAGTTAAAAAAAGGATCCGTCTTATTTAAAATCAGTTTGCTTTTTTTTATTTGTTCTTTTACCACTTCTTCTTCTGCACAAATGATAACAGGTGTGTGGAAAGGCAAGATCAATAAGAAAAAGGCAGAGGTTAAATTAATTCAGAAGGGAGATAGTCTTGTTGGCACTTGTTACTACTACGAGTCAGAGACCAATTATCGCCGTTATTCCATTAAAGGTTATATTGATCCGAATACCCATGAAGGGATGTGGTGGGACGATCAATTGCTGGAAGAAAAAACCGGGAAGTTTAGCTTAAATACTCCCGGAAAAATTCCTTATTTATCTTCTGCGGATTTTAACTGCCCCGGAAGTGATAAAATGTTGTTAGAAGGCGATGCGGCTTTAAAAAACAAAAGGGAATCGATACAGGGGCCGGTGCTTCTTGAAAAAACAAATGAAACCCTATTTCCAGATGAATGGGATTTTATTATTGAAAACTATACGCTGGGCGCTAATGATCCTTACTATATTGACAGTGTTTCATCAATCGTTTCAACACCTGTTATTGTGCCTGTAGAAAAAACAACTCAGCAAAAAGAAATTACTAATGAAAATAAGGAGTCGGTCAAAATAAATGATAGGGTAAATGTGGATCCCGTAAAAATAGAACCAGTACAAATAACAGAACAAAAACAGCTAACAGTAAAGAAAACGATCGAAGAAGAATTTAAAATAAGAGAGAAAATTATTGCCACGGATATACCAATCACCGGTGATTCAATTGAGCTTCGTTTTTATGATAATGCAGAAATAGATGGTGATTCGATCTCACTTTTTCTTAATAATAAACTGATATTTCAACATATCCGGCTTACAGGTGCTGCGTATACTATTAAATTACCAGTTAGTGAACTGAATGAGACTAATGATCTGGTAATGGTTGCTGAAAATCTTGGGTCCATTCCTCCCAATACATCTTATATGCTGGCTATCGTTGATAACAAACGCTATGAAGCAATGCTGAAGAGCACGGAAGAAAGCAGTGCTGTTATCAGGCTAACAAAACGCAGTCCATAAGATCTAGAAACTAAGTTTTGTAAAAACCGGGAAATGATCAGATGAAAATCTTCCTCCCCAGGTTTGCGAAAGAGTAGCATGTTGCAACACTTTCCACTTCCCTTTTAGAAAAATAAAATCGATAGGTTCATTGTCTGTTTCTTTTGAAGTAAAGGCATTAAAAGTTCCCTGCGGGCCATAATGAGGCGTAAGACTTATAGCTTTGGTATCAATAAACCTATCCTTATCAGTCGAATCAGTTAAGATCTTTATCGGATCATCAGATGGCTTTGAATTATAATCACCCATGATGATAACTGGACTGCTTCCCGCTATCTCCTTTACTCTTTGCCTTATCAATTTGGCACTTTCCCTTCTTGCTTCTTTACCTATATGATCAAAATGAGTATTAAATACAAAAAATATTTTCTTACTGGTAGCATCTTTAAATTTTGCCCAGGTAACAATTCTAGTTATCGCAGCATCCCAACTTTTGCTACCGGCTATTTCCGGTGTAAGCGATAGCCAGAAGGTAGATGATCCGAGCAATCTCAATCTTGTGCTATCATAAAAAATTGCAGAGTATTCTCCTTTTGTTTTACCATCATCCCGGCCAACACCGGCATACTTGTATTGTGAAAGTGACTGGCTCAGATCCATCATCTGGTCGTGCAAGGCTTCCTGTACACCCAGTACATGTGTCTTATGAAATTTTATTTGCGAAGCAGCATTATCTTTTCTATATGGCCATGCATTCAGACTATCACTCTTTATATTCAACCGGATATTGAAGGTCATTACATTCAATTCCTGCGATTGAACGCTTATAGAAACTATAAAACTGATAGCGATAAAAAGTTTTTTCATACTGATTTCAATGTTTTATTTCAAATGACTGTTAGCCAAATGAACAAAGTTTAATCCACTTTTAGTTAACATTTTAACGAATATACTTTGTTGTTATATTTATTCTATATAATTTCATTGTACCATTATTTTCTATTATTAAACAAATTACTTACTAACCAATTATGAAAGTAAACCCAGCAACCAGCAACGACTATGACATAGTCGCTAATCACCAATTTGCAGAAATAAGAAAGGATCGCGAAACAGGACAACAAGTTTTATTCGCATTAAGAAGTTTTAGAAAAGGCGATAAAATAAGTCCATTGGGCGCAGCCTTTGTTTCCGACAAACCTTCTTATTTAACTGTTCAAACAGGAAACAAAACGCATATCGCGTTGCATCCTTATTTCCTTCAGTACATTAATCATGGATGCAATCCCAATTGTTTCTTTGATACAACAAAGATGGAAGTAACGGCTTTGCGTGATGTAGCAGAAGGCGAAGAATTCACTTTCTTCTATCCATCTACTGAATGGAACATGGCAAGCCCTTTTCAATGCTATTGCAATCAACCCGGCTGTCTTGGTTTTATCAATGGAGCCTCACACATTCCAGAAGAAATACTCAAACGTTATAAGTTGAGTGATTTCATCAAAAGGAAA